>JAZQPN010000162.1:0-10416 GCA_045628585.1 Bacteroidales bacterium
ACGCAATCCAAAGAATCGACATAGCCTACATTTTGCGGATGCTGGTTCGATTCCATAATTTGATAAACATTCACATTTTCAATGGATTGCTGATTCATGGTTTGATCGAAATAAACAAGAAGCGAGTCAGCACTGCAAACCTCGACTTTGGCGATTTTCGGTACGGCACTCGTCGGGTCGTAAATGGAATTTTGCGCACCAGGCGTGCCGCCTGTTTCATTCATGGAAGCCGCCCAGTTGTTGCCGCCCGCGCAAGGATTGTTGGGCGAAATCTGTTCCAAAGTCCAGCCGCCATCGTCTTTGCTCGTGTCGTGGTACCACGAAATGTCAAACGAAACTTCCGAAATCAAGTTGCCGATTTTGTCGGCCAGGCGAAGACTTGTGCCGCCATTCGTGATGGCCGTCGATGAAGTCAGCAAGCCGCATACTGGCCCGAAAGCCGAAAATTCATCAACTGCATTCACATGACAGACAATCAAATAGCCATTCGGCGCAATCGTGCAATTGTCAAAGACCTTTGTCGTTGAGCCAATGGTCAAAGTCCAATCTTTCAAATCAATGGCGAGGTCGGTTGTATTGAAAAGTTCCACAAATTCCCATTCGGGCAAGCCCACAACCGGCGAAGGGTCAGCCATGATTTCATTGATGACAATATCATTTTCCGAAGCATTGTGAAGCGAAAACGAAGTCTGTGCCGTTTCCATCACATTGCCCGCCAAATCCGTGAGGTTCTGAACGGTCAAGGTATAATTCACGCCATTGGCAAATTCATTGGCAAAAAGCAGATTTACAATGGCTTGGTTTTCGCCCCAAGTTGCCGAAACGGGATGTCCACCTCCATTATCAAGCGTGTAATTGCCGACATTCAAAGCCGTCGCTTCATCCAGTATCTCACTGAAAACCAGTCGAATATTTTTGTCATCAACGACATTCGTTGAAATCAAGGTTGGCGGCTCGTTATCAACGACTTTCGGACCGACATACACATCATCAAAAAAGATTTTCTTCGCATTCGAAGCCGTGAAAGTGTTTACAAAACCGAAATAACCGTTATGGGAAAATGTATCATCAACACCTTGTGTTTCAGTGACATAACTACCTGAATTATCATGGCAAGTCTGCAAAGTCCAGTTGCCTTCACGATCACAATTCACCTTGACAAAAACCGCAAACGAAGCAGCAATGGCGCCTTCCGTGCCACGACAAATGCTGTGATTGCCATCAGCATCTTTTCGGAAAAGCTCGATGGCATCGCTACTGCCACCTTCGCCGAAACGCAAGAAATAACCTTGTGTAACTGCCGTTAAATCAGCATTATCAGCCGAAAGGAACACATCAGAATAATTGTTTCCAGATGGTGCAAAATTCTCGCGGATCCAAAAACGCCATTCCATTTCCTGAAATTCCGTTATGGGCAAAGAAAGATAAGCCGTTCCCGCTTCTTCGGCATTCAGTTGAAGTTGCAAATTGGTGTTTACCAAATATTTATCATCATTACCAGACCAAGTCGGATTGTTGGTGAAATCGCCATCCGAAAAGTCGTCGCTGACCTGAGCCCAACCCAATAACGGGAATAATAGCAAAAGTAAAAGGGATTTTCTCATTATTCATTCAATATGTGTTTGCAAAGATATTGTTTTTCAGACTTGCAAACAAAATTAATTCAAATCAATAATAAACGGAAAAATCGTTTTATTTTTGCAGCAAGAAATTTAGTATGAAAACAAGAGAGGAATACATAGCGATTTTACAAGCAAATGCTGATGAATTACAAAACCGTTTCGGCATCACCTATATGCGTCTGTTCGGTTCTGTAGCCCGCAACCAACACAACGAGGACAGCGATGTTGACCTGTTCGTTATCATGCCTCCTGTATTTTATACCATTTGCGAAGCGGCTGATTTCCTTGAAAATCTGTTAGGTTGCCGTGTCGATGTCGTCAGAGACCATAACAATCTAAAACCATTATTTAAACAGCAAATTGAAAAATATGGAATCGATATCTTTAGAGCAGCGTGAGATTGTTTTGGCTTTACTAAATAGCATTCGCGATGACATTAATAGTTTGAAGGAGTGGAATAAAGACCTTACAGATATTAATGAATTGCTGAAATCAATGGGAGGGATGCAGGATTTAGCAGGAAATTGTTTGCTCATCCAAACTATCGGTGAAGATGTCAAGAAAATAGACAAGCTGACAAATGGACAATTGTTTTCCTTGCGTTCAGAAATCCCATGGAAAAATGTCATGAGTATGAGAGACCGTATTGCACACGGTTATCATGATATTGATACTGAAGTGGTTTGGAATATTATCAAAAATGATTTGGATCCTTTGCTGGATGCAATCAATTACTTGATAGAAGTCGCTCAACTTTCTGATATTTGATTCAAAATTCAAAATGATATGAAAATCGCAGTAGTCGGCGCCACAGGTTTGGTTGGCTCAAAAATGCTTCAAGTACTTGATGAACAGCACGTTGAAATCGATGAACTCATTGTTGCTGCATCAGAGCGTTCCATTGGAAAAGAAATCGTTTTCCGTGGCAAAACGCACCAAGTCATCAGTGTTGAAGATGCCATCAATGCTTGTCCCGACATCGCTATTTTTTCCGCAGGGGCGGCGGCTTCAAGGCAATATGCACCGCAATTTGCTGAAAAAGGAACATACGTCATTGACAACAGTTCGGCCTGGCGCATGGATGACAACGTGCCTTTGGTTGTGCCCGAAATCAATGCGGATACCATCACCCGCGAAACACATATCATCGCCAATCCAAATTGCTCAACCATTCAGATGGTGATGGCACTTGCGCCTCTGCATAAAACATTCGACATCAAGCGTTTGGTGATTGCCACCTATCAGAGTGTCAGTGGCAGCGGCTTGAAAGGCATCAACCAGCTCAACAAGGAAGAAGCCGGCGAAACGCCTGAAAAACGCGCTTATCCGCACCAGATTTACCGCAACGTGTTGCCTCACGGCGGCGATTTCTGCGAAAACGGCTATACGACCGAAGAAGAAAAACTGGTCAACGAGACGCATAAGATTTTGCGTGCGCCACAAATCGGCATCACCGCGACCGTGTGCCGCGTGCCCGTCACAGGCGGCCATTCCGAAGCCGTCAATGTCGAGTTCAACAAACCTTTTGAATTGGATGAAATCCGCAAACTCCTTTCCAATTTTCCAGGCATTATTGTGCAAGACGACCCAACAAACAACGTTTACCCAATGGCCATTACCGCCTACGACAAAGATGAAGTCTTCGTGGGTCGCATCCGCCGCGATTTCAGCGTTGCCAACGGACTGAACTTCTGGGTTGTCAGCGACAACATACGCAAAGGCGCCGCCACCAATGCCGTTCAGATTGCGCAATATGTCATCCGTCAATTTTTCAAGAAATGAAGATTTTTAACGACATAAACGAAATAAAAAACATTCCTAACGCAGTAGTCACCATCGGCACTTTCGATGGCGTTCATCTTGGGCATCAAGCCATTTTCAAAAGAATGAAGGAATTGGCCCAATCTGTTGATGGACAAACTGTTGTCGTTACATTTTATCCACATCCGCGTTTGGTGCTGAACATCGACACCTCCAACCTGCGTTTCATCTGCACCCAAGAAGAAAAACTACAGAAATTTGAAGATTTCGGCATTGATAACGTACTGATTATCAATTTTACAAAGGAATTCTCACGCACCCCATCCGAAACTTTCATCAAAGATTATATCATCGCACCTATCAAGCCTGCCGTTTTGGTTGTCGGCTACGACCATCATTTCGGCAAAAACCGCATGGGCGATTTCAACATACTTTCCGATTTTGCCAAAAAATACAATTTCAAAGTCGAACGCATTGAAGCACAAGATGTTGAACATATTGCCGTCAGTTCAACGAAAATCCGTCACGCCCTTTCGGAAGGTAACGTGAAAAATGCAAACCGGCTTTTGGGCTACACCTATTCCGTGACCGGTGAAGTAGTACGTGGCAACGAAATCGGGCGCACCATCGGATTCCCGACCGCCAACTTGGAACTTCCTAAAGAACTGAGAGTCATCAACAACGCGGGCGTTTATGCCTGCCTTGTCGATTTGGATGGCAAGGAATATAAGGCCATGGCCAACATCGGACGCCGCCCTACCATTGGCGACCGCGCCGAAGATGATTTCATCATTGAGGTAAATATCTTTGATTTCAATGCCGACATCTACGGCAAGCAAATCCGTGTGCGTTTCATAGACCGCATCCGTTCCGAAGTGAAATTCAATGGTTTAGAGGAACTGAAAGCCCAATTAAGTTGCGACAGGGAAAATGCTTTGGAGATATTGAAACACAGCCTTCAATAAAATTACAATGTCGTTGCCAAATCAATCAGAAATGATTTGATTTCTGCATCTGATGGCGCATTCACCAGATAATCAACTTCTTCTGTATAATCAATATCATCAAAATAGGATAATTGGGAACGAAACAGTTTATCGGAAAACAAATCACCAAAAATCATTATCGACCTGTCAATAATCTGTTGCAATGTGAATTTATCTTTCAGCAAAAAAAACAAATCCACATAATCTTTCCATTTTGAACGTCTGCCAAGAGCGTAAGCTTTCATTGCAGCTAAATCCAATAAATCGGGAATACGGATGACCTTTTCAAAATCATTCTTTGCCTCGATTTGAAATGGATACTGAAAAAAAGTCATCTTTACATTGTTAGCGATAAGATTCAACTGTTCAGTGACATTTCTTGTTATTGTAAAATTGACATTTGAACGGCTCAGTTTTTCGACATTTTTCTTGGCACTAATCATTGAAAACTTAAACAAGTCAAAATCAATGGAACGGCGATGACCAAGATATAAAGCGATGGCCGTACCACCAACCAAATAGTACTCTCTTTTAAACTCCCGAATTACAGGGAGCAAAGACATCTGGTCATCATTCAATATCTCTCTGTGAAACATAACGGTTGAAAAGCAAAGTGAAATAGTTATAGATTTCGGGATAATAATTGCCTATCTGTCTTTCCTTGGCTGCAAAAAACACCGAAGCCACTTTTTCGATTCCCATAACAGTAAACAATTCCCTGACATCATCCATCGTGCCATAATTAAGAATAGTCTCAACTAACAGACTATCACTAATATCTTTTTTTGAGGCTAACGGAGTATACCAAAAAAGAGGATTGTGTTTTTCTATGAATTGTTCCCTTGTCATTAGATTTCTTTTTTGCAAAAATACATATTTTCTCCCGAAAACAAGAACATTTGACTTATTTCGCAAACCCACTCATCACATCTTCCGTCATGCGCTGCACCGTCCATTCGTCGAGCGGGAAAGCACCGATTTTGCGGTAAAAGGCCAATGACGGTGCATTCCAATCCAGGCAAATCCATTCCATGCGGCCACAGTTGCGCTCAACGGCGATGTTAGCCAAATATTTCAGAATGGCCTTACCATAACCCAAGCCGCGCTTTTCGGGAATAATAAAAAGGTCTTCCAGATACAAACCCTTGCGCCCGACAAAAGTTGAAAAATTATGGAAAAACAAGGCAAAACCAATCGGCACGCCATCCTCTTCCGCCAAAATGACTTCGGCAGCCTTTTCAACAAATAGTGAGTTATAAAGTGTTGGTTCATCAGCGATTACTTCATTGGAACACTTTTCATAGTCAGCAAGTTTCTTGATGAAACCTAAAATCAAAGCCGTATCTTCGGGCTGGGCTTGACGGATATTGAAATTTGCCATATTTAGTTGTTTAATTGTTTAATCGTTTAATTGTTGTGGAAGAAAACTATTAACTGAAAACCATTAACTGATAACTGAAAACCGTTAACCGACAACTGACAACCAATAACTCATAACCCTTAACCCCAATCAAATGTTTTTCAACCACTTCCATTGGAAAATCAGCATATAGAACACGCCAACGGTAATGGCTGAGTCAGCAAAATTGAAAATCGGACGGAAGAAAATGAAATGATCGTCAGGACCAAAGAAAAATTCGGGCAGCCAGGAAGCATTGTCGCGCGCCACGTCGATAATTGGAAAATACAGCATATCAACGACTTTACCATGCAGCCAGCCTGCATAACCGCCGCCATCAGGAAATAAAGAAGCCAACTGAGTGAAGGTGCTTTCGCTGAAAATCTGTCCGTAAAACACACTGTCGATGATATTTCCAATAGCACCGGCGGTAATCAGTGAAATGCCAAACAAGACACCGAACTTGGTGTTTTTTCTTGAAAGGCGAATTAAAACAATAAACAAAGCAATGACTGCCAATATTCTGAAAATGCTCAGAACCAGCTTCATGCTACCACCATCGAGCCAACCGAAAGCCATACCGTTGTTTTCGACAAACAGCAACTTGAACCAATTGCCAAATACCGGAATCTCCTGACCGATGGTCATGTGCAACTTGACCCAAATCTTCAGGATTTGGTCGATAAGCAGCACGATAAAAATAACTAAACACGACTTTGCGAAGCCGTGTGAACTAGTTTTTTTCACTTTCTTTTTTTCTCGTTCAGTTTTGCTTCAATACATTTTGTCGTAATCGGCACACAGCGTAATCTTTCCTTTGGAATCAGTTTGCCGGTCACGGAGCACACGCCGTAAGTCTTGTTCTCGATGCGCATCAAGGCAAATTCAAGGTCGCGGATGTATTTCTCCTGACGTGCGACTAGTTTTGCGTTTTCCTCTTTCTGAGCCACCGCCTGACCTTCTTCCAAAATCTTGAAAGTCGGGGCGGTATCGTCGGTGCTGTGTTCTCCACCCGTAAGGTTGGCGTTCAATGTTTCCAGACTTTCCTTTGCCTGAGCAAGTTTTTCAAGAATCAAAACCTTGAATTCTTCCAGTTCCTCATCGGAGTAGCGCACTTGCTGGATGTTGTTATTATCGCTGTTCATATTGATGCAATTTAATTGGTTTATAGTCTCAAAATATTTTCGCTAAAATAGCAAAAATATCAATATGCTGAAAAAAATTTGCTGCTTTTACCCAAATAAACTGTAGCAGACCTACATTAATTAAAGGTAAAAGCAGCAAAATCAGATTATTTCGCTTTCTGAATCTTCAGTTTCACACTGATGTTTTCAGTCAGTTCGTCAGGTTCAACGCCGTCAAGTTGGTCAACCATGGTGATGGTGGCCAGAGTTTCGGCGCAAATGTAGGAACCGAATTTTTCAACGGCTGCATTCAAGTCATCATTCTTTTCGATGAGCAGTTCGATGCGGTCGGTGACTTCAAAGCCTGTGGTCTTACGCAGATTCTGAACACGGTTCACGATTTCGCGGGCCAGACCTTCCTGCAACAGTTCATCGGTAATGGTCATGTCGAGGGCAACGGTCATGTCGTCTTGCGATGTCACTGCCCAACCCGGAATATCCTGAGTCGAAATCAAGGCATCTTCAAGGACCAAGTCAACCGAAACGCCATCAACATCAAGATGAGCGCCGTTGTTCTTCTCAAACTCGTGGATTTGCTCCTGCGTCATGTTGGCAAAGAAAGCGGAAATTTGCTTCATCTGTTTGCCATAACGTGGTCCCAAAGTCTTGAAGTTCGGTTTCACGCTCTTCACCAAAACATTATTGTCAGCCGACAGGAAATCAATGCCTTTGATGTTGACTTCGCTCATAATCAGGTGCGAAATCTTTTCCAATTGGGCTTTCTGTTCGTCGTCGGCAACCGGAATCATAATCTTCGACAATGGCTGACGCACGCGGATATTGGCTTTCTTACGCAACGAAAGCACCAACGATGAAATCAATTGGGCGGCCTCCATTCTGCTTTCCAAAGCCTTATCGATGAGTTTTTCGTCAGCGACAGGGAAGTCGGTCAAATGGACGGATTCGGCGGCATTTCTGCCCGTGGCGGCATTCAAGTCGCGGAACAACTGATCGCTAAAGAACGGAGCGATTGGCGACGACAGACGGGCCACGATTTCCAAGCAAGTGTAAAGTGTCTGGTAGGCCGAAAGTTTGTCCTTGGCATCGTCGCTTCTCCAGAAACGGCGGCGCGACAGACGCACGAACCAGTTGCTCAGGTGCGCATCGACAAAATCCTGGATGGCACGGCCTGCGCGAGTCGGCTCAAATGACTTGTAGGCATTGTCAACATTGATAATCAATGTATTCAGTTCCGACAAAATCCAGCGGTCGATTTCAGGACGCTCGGCAATCGGGAGGTCGGCTTCTTCGTAATGGAAGTTGTCGAGGTTGGCATACATGGCGAAAAATGCGTAGGTGTTGTAAAGCGTTCCAAAGAACTTGCGGCGCACTTCGTCGACACCGGCTTCGTCAAATTTCAGGTTATCCCAAGGCTGCGAATTGGTAATCATGTACCAACGCACGGCATCGGCACCATACTTTTCGATGGCACCGAATGGATCGACGGCATTGCCCAAACGCTTCGACATCTTGTTGCCATTCTTATCAAGCACCAAACCATTGGAAATGACATTCTTATAAGCAACGCTATCGAAGCACATCGTAGCAATGGCATGAAGCGTGAAGAACCAACCGCGGGTTTGGTCGACACCTTCGGCGATGAAATCAGCCGGGAAGACATCCTTGCCCAACTGGCCTTCCTTGCCCATATAGTGATACTGAGCGTAAGGCATGGCACCGCTATCAAACCAAACGTCAATCAGGTCTGGTTCGCGGAACATCTTTTTGCCGCTTGGCGAAACAAGGATAATGCCATCGATATAAGGTCTGTGCAAGTCGAACTTGGTGTAGTCTTCGCTTGCATAAGGATTTTCGGTCATGAAACCGGCCTTGATTGACTTCTCAATCTCGGCGCGGAGATCTTCGACACTGCCGATGCATATTTCCTCTGCGCCATCTTCGGTGCGCCAGATTGGCAGCGGCGTGCCCCAATAACGTGAACGCGAAAGGTTCCAGTCGACGAGGTTTTCCAGCCAGTTGCCGAAACGGCCACTACCAGTTGCTTCAGGCTTCCAGTTGATGGTCTTGTTGAGTTCAATCATGCGGTCCTTGACGGCAGTCGTGCGGATAAACCAGCTGTCCAAAGGATAATAAAGCACAGGTTTATCGGTACGCCAGCAGTGCGGATAGTTGTGGGTGTGCTTTTCGCTCTTGAAGAGTTTCCCGCGTTCCTTCAGCCAAACCACGATGTCGACATCTAATGACTTGTCTTTGTCGGTCTTTGTCGGGTCGTAGGCGTTCTTCACGAACTGGCCAGCGTATGGGCCATAACCTTCAGCATCAACATTATTCTTGACGAAATCAGGGTCAAGGTCTTCCAAAAGGAAGAATTTACCTGTGCGGTCGACCATTGGCTGAACCTTGCCGTCCTTGTCAATCATTTGCAATGGCGGAATGGCGTTCTGCATGGCAACGCGCTTATCGTCGGCACCAAATGTAGGCGCAATGTGGACGATGCCCGTACCGTCTTCCGTGGTGACATAATCGCCAGGAATGACGCGGAAAGCGCCTTCGCCCGGATTGACCCAAGGAATCAGCTGTTCGTATTCAAGGCCAACGAGTTCGGAGCCCTTGCAAGTGCCAAGCACTTCGTAAGGCAGTTTCTTGTCACCGGCTTTGTAATCTTCAAAACTTGGCTTTTCGGCTTCGGCCGGGAAGAATGAGCCCATCAAAGGCTTGCCGATGATGACGCAAATCGGGTCGCCGCTCACCGGATTGACAGTCTTGACGAGATTGTATTCAATGTTTGGACCAACGCACAATGCCGTATTTGATGGCAAAGTCCAAGGCGTTGTTGTCCAAGCGATTACCTTTGTATCGGCAAAAGCGGTATCGGTACCGAAAGGCAATTTGGTGAATTTGCTCTGTTCGGCTTTCAGACTGAAAATGGCCACGCAGGTCAAATCCTTGACGTCGCGGTAGCAGCCCGGCATGTTCAGTTCGTGCGAACTCAGGCCTGTGCCGGCAGCCGGCGAATAAGGCTGAATGGTATAGCCTTTATAAAGCAAACCTTTGTCGTAGAGCTTCTTCAGCAGGAACCACAAGGTCTCGATATATTCATTTTTGAAAGTAATGTAAGGATCGTCGAGGTTGACCCAATAACCCATCATGCGGGTGAGTTCGTCCCATCTGTCCTTGTATTTCAACACTTCCTCGCGGCAGGCGCGGTTGTAGTCGTCGACGCTGATTTTCTTGCCAATGTCTTCCTTGGTGATGCCCAATTTCTTTTCGACACCCAGTTCCACAGGCAGACCGTGTGTATCCCAACCGGCCTTGCGGACGACATACTTGCCGTTCAAAGTCTGGTAACGGCAGACAATATCCTTGATGGTACGGGCCATGACATGGTGGATGCCAGGCAGACCGTTTGCACTCGGCGGACCTTCAAAAAACACAAAGGAGTTATCCTTGTCGCGACTATCGAGACTCTTTTGGAAAGTCCCATTCTCCTCCCAAAACTTGCG
>JAZQPN010000163.1:0-2285 GCA_045628585.1 Bacteroidales bacterium
ACATTGGTACAAACGGTACACGAGCGTAGAGTATTGCGGTAACGAAAGTAACGAAGTAACGGTTAAACCAATACCAAAACAAATGCTTTGGCCCAGCCGGGCCAAGCCGAGGTGTATATATACATTTTTTGTTTTATGGAATAAAAACGATTTGCCGCATTGTCAAACATTTTTTCTTTGAAAAGAAATAAAAGCCCAGATGCAAATATTTTCATCGCCTGAGCATTATTTTGTGCAGAAAGAGCTTTTTCCAATTTTTTCTCAATTGCTTTGTTTTTTTGCTCTGAAGTTTTCTTGAACAGCATATTAGCACCTCCAAAAGGATTGTAAAATGTTTAATTCTTGTGGAAAGCCCACTCGTTCTTGGTAGAAGACCATTTCCTCGTATATTCCGTTTCACCGCGTATTACTGAACTCATCGGTTCTTTCAGGAACGCATTAATCGTCTTCAGCACCGTATCATAATCATCGGTTTTCGTTTCGATTTTCCGGCAGAACACTTTCCATTTCTTCTGCATATCATCATCGCTGCCGAATGTCATGACCTGCTCGAACTGCTCCAGGGTAAAATGGTGTCCACGGTTTTCAAAGGTCTTTTTCAGTGCTTCTGTCAGTGATAGTCCGTCAAAATCAAATTTGTTTGCAAGATAGTAAAGGTCGTAGTAGTCCTTCATTCGGCTGGAAAACTCCATCAGAGAAAGGATGGCGTCAAGCTTTTCGGCGACCGTCGTTTCCAGCGAATAGGTGTTGACCGTTGGAGCGGCAAAATCGTCAAGCTGCGTCGGTATCTTCCGCTTTTCCTGATTCGGGACAATCACATCACCAACGCCGAAATCAATACTGAAAGGCGTTTTGGTGTTTTTGATCTTCGCCACAAGGGAAGCGCCGATTCCAGCGTATTTCTTTGCCACCGCAATGGGAGCCACATCCTTGATCTCAAAGGTAATGAAATCGTTACCGGTGTCAGTCGCGATAATCTCTTCCAAAATCGCTTTTAATTGCTCAGGCGTGTTCGGCATCTTTCGGAGCAGGAAATCAACATCAACGGTAACGCGGCTGTCAAAATCCGTGAGGGAGTAGATGAACAAGCCGCCTTTCAGAACAAGGTTTTCCGCATATTTGGACTTTTCCAGTCGCCGTAGAAATTCCTCCTGGCAGAAGAGCTGCAGGCAGAGTTGATAGCTTCTGCCGCTTTCGGCAGCTTTATTTTTGAGCCGTGCAAGCACGGATGCGGCAATATCAGCCATTCAGCAATACCTCCATTACATTCATCATCTTATTGTAAACTCTCATTTTCTTTGCGTATTTTGAAAGGTTGGCAAGGTTTTTCTTTTCGTCCGAAACATAGGCGTTGATCGCTTTATTAAAAATCTCATTATCAAGCTTTGTACGGTATTTGAAGCAGTCGCAGATTGTGCGTTCCCGGTCATATACGGGAAGCGTTACGCCGTTAAATATACCAGTCGTTTCACCGAGGTGGTACATATCGTTCTGAACATAATACGCCTTCACGGGCACTTCTTTCTGTATGGCTTTCACGGTTCTGGAATAGGATCTGGGAACGGTTATCGTCCATTCACGGGGAGCAAAATCGCTGTAACCGTAATAAAACAGCGCTGATTCTACAGAAACGATGCCTTGCATCATCAACTTTGATAGAATAAGTTCTTCTTTTGGCTCGTCTCCAACAGACAGCTTGTAATAACCGTGCCTGACACGTTCAATATATCCCTGCTTAAAAAGCGTATAAACATCCTGTTCTTTCAGTCCGGCAGAAATGAAATCGGATTTCTCTGCGATTTCTCCAACAGTATCAAAAACTTTATTTACGATATCGTGCTTTTCCAAGCTGCCACCAACTTTCTACACGCAATATTAGCATTATGCGTGTTTATATTATAGTTGTCTGTTTGTCGAATTGCAAGAAGTTTGTCACGCTTTTTGAGAATATTGCGTGTAGATTTTAAAGCAGGCAGTAAAGCCCCCCTTACCTACCCTTAAGCATCCCTGCTCCACCCTATAAGCCTTTTTAAGTGCACTTAACCAAACAAAAACAAAAACTAAAACTAAAACCAATACCAAAACAAATACATATACATAAACAAATGCTTTGGCCCAGCCGGGCCAAGCCGAGGTGTATAAAGATGTATTTTAGAGTTTCTATTCGGCAAAGAAGCCTGGCTGATTGGCACCCGCAGGCTTACAGACTTGCCAACCCCCTATAATTCTACTATAATCGGCTCAATAAAAAGCTCTGCTGCGGCAGGTTTCTTGTATTAAGTGAA
>JAZQPN010000164.1:0-3329 GCA_045628585.1 Bacteroidales bacterium
TCGGCATTACCATAGCCAACCTCTCCATTCTGAAAACGGGCAAGGCCAAGGCAATCCGCTTTTCGACTTTGGACGCCATCTGCAAACATTTGGACTGCACGCCCGGAGACATTTTGGAGTATCGGGAGGAATGAATGGTGATGGGTTATTGATGAGTAGCTCGTTGAGCTTGTCGAAACGGCAGATGAATGATGATGGAACAGAAATTAAAAGCATAAAAGAAAAGTCATGAAAAAGGCAACATTAACCTTGATTTTGAGTGTCTTATGTTTTGTGGCAAATGCACAAACCATTGACATTCAGGGTTTCCTGATGGATGCGAAGACGCAAAAGCCTGTCCAATATGCGAATATCGGCATCGCGGAGAAGAACATCGGAACCGTAACTGATGAAAACGGGCGTTTTATGCTGGCCGTTCCCGACAGTCTGGCAAAGCATGATTTGACCTTTTCGCGCATCGGCTATCAGAAAAAAACCGTTGCCGTTAATTCATTTGGAAAACATGCCGACACTTTGCTGCTCGTTCCTGAAATCTATGAATTGCAGGAAGTTACGGTTTCTGTCGGAAAAATGCGCGAAAGGAAAGTCGGACATGCAGGCAACAATATAGTTCAGTTTCAAGATAATGCCAGCCATCTCGGTTACGAATTTGGAACCATGTTGAAATTGTCGAAGAAAAAGCCGTCGCTTTTGAAGGATTTCAATTTTCAGGCAGTGACTTTCGGCAATATCGATTACGCCTTGATGCGTGTGAATATCTATCAATTTGATGGCAAGGAATTTACGAATGTGTTGAAAGAAAACATTTATGTCACATTGACGGACAACAAGTCGGAATACGAGAAATGCGTCAATCTTTTGCCATACAACATTGTGGTTCAAGGCGAAATTGCGGTAACGCTTGAATTGGTGAAGGTTCACTACAAAACTGAGCCTCAAAAAGTTGAGCAGGGAACCGATGGCTACGGCTCTGACGGAATCGGCTATGCTGGCACATTCCTGAACAATACATGCGGAAGGGATACAAGTCAAGGAGCATGGGAAACGATTTCGGCTGTCGGACCTGCTTTCTGGCTGCATGTGTTGCAATAGAATTGCAGAAAAACACAGATAAACAGATGATTGAACGAACACGGATATCACGGATTTTCACGGAATCGTTTTGCTTGCAAAACAACAATCGGTGTGAATCCGACAAATCCGTGTTCGAATAAAAATATCGTGTTTGTTATGGGGGTTCTTCTATTATGATTTGACGGTGTTGTTCATAATATCATCCTCGATATTTTCTTTTTGTGGTTCTGAAAGAATGACTATTTTTGCCAAATAAAGAGAGCGAGGTTTGTAACCTAAAATCTTTAAATCTTTAAATCTTTGAATCTTTGAATTTTAAATTATTAAATCTTCAAATCTTTGAATCTTTAAATCCTCATTATGGAAGACATATTTGCATTTCTCGACGGCATATTGCACAACAACAACCGTCAGTGGTTTCAGGAACACAAGGATGAATATCTGAAAGCGCAAGGCAAGTTTAACGAGATAGCCGAGCAGATCATCACCGGCGTGCAGCAATTCGACGAGACCTGTCAAGGCCTGACGCTGAAAGACTGCACCTACCGTTTCTACCGCGACACGCGCTTTTCGTCCGACAAACGGCCTTACAAGACCCATTTCGGCGTGTTCGTTTGCCCTGGCGGAAAGAAGTCGATGAAATCGGGCTACTACTTCCATATCGAACCCGAAGGCGCCGAATATTTGGGCCGAAACATGCTTTGCACAGGCATGTATTGTCCCGATACGGCCATGCTGAAAAGCATCCGTGATGGCGTACTTTTCGATGCCGAGCCTTTGGTGAAATCCATCAAAAAAGCCAAGCATTTCACTTGCGACACTTCAAGAAACATGGTGCGCGTGCCGAACGGCTATCCGAAAGACCATCCGCAAGCCGAACTTTTCAAGCATCGCGACTGGCTTTTGGAACGTGAAATTCCAAAAGACATGCTCTACAGCAAACGCTTGGTTGAGTGGGCTTTGGAAGAGTTCCAAACCACGCGCGATTTCTGTCAGACACTGAACAAGATGGTGAATTTTGAAGAGTGAAGTTTCAAAGAGACAAAGTCTATACCTGATTTTGCATGATTTGTCAAATCATCTTTTTCCTAAATGCATCCTGATTCTCGAAGCCAGAATGTCGACAACCACAGGACTTGAACCACGTGGCAGGATGATGTCGGCGGAACGTTTCGTTGGCTCGATGAACTGCTGGTGCATGGGCTTTACGAAGGTCTGGTAATGGCGCAACACATCCTCCCAAGTGCGGCCGCGCTCGGCAATGTCGCGGCGGATAATACGCATCAGACGCTCGTCGCTGTCGGTGTCGACGAACACCTTGATATCCATGCGCTTGCGCAATTCTTCGTTGGTCAAAACCATAATGCCTTCCACAATGATGACTTCGGTGGGCTGCACATGGATGACTTCCTCTGAACGGGCACAAGTGACGTAGGTATAAATCGGCATCGGAATTGTTTCGCCGTTTTTCAGGCGGTCGATGTGGTCAATCAGCAAGTCCCATTCGATGGCATCGGGATGGTCGAAATTGATTTGCTTTTTCTCCGCAGGCGTGCGGAACCCGTTATCGTAATAATAAGCATCTTGCGAAATGACTGATACTGAGTTTTCTGGCAATTGATTTACCAACTCCTTGACGACGGTGGTTTTTCCCGAACCTGAACCGCCTGCTATGCCGATGACTAACATGATTCTGTTCTTAAATTTGCCACAAAGATAGGGATTTTTGCGGAAATTCTCTGTGTTTTGGCAGAAAATAATACATGTGGACTGTGAGACAATTGGACTTATAGACTTTTAGACTTTGGCAATTACAATTTGAACTTTTTTAGGAAACTATATACCTGACGGCACAAGGTGGGCTATTAGCTTTTAGCCTTTAGCCATTGGCTCATTTATTCATCAATAAAAAAATGTTCCTTGTTTGATGAACCAATGAGCCTGTTGCTAAGAGCCAATAGCCATTGGCTTTTCTTCTTGTGCCTTAATGTATATAAGAATTCTTTATTATAACCAAAACATTCAAAACCGCCTCTGAATCTCACAACCGCTCGATTCTTACCATGCAGAGCATCGGAGATGCGGTTCCCGATGACCCCCGATTAGGGGGAATCGGGCAGGAAAGAAAAAAAGATTAATGATAGATTTGTTTCCAAAAAAATCGACTTGAGGGTCTATAAGTATATTATTGCTTTTGATTTTTTTGGTAGAACAATTCTCTTTCTGCTGTACAGCAAATGCAAAAAAATGCTGTC
>JAZQPN010000165.1:0-5794 GCA_045628585.1 Bacteroidales bacterium
CTGCTATCTGGCCGACATGAGCTATTTCGGCGAGATGAACACCGTCTACGCCAAGTATTTCACTGGCGACTGCCCGGCTCGCGCCGCCTTCGCCGTGAAGGAACTGCCCAAGAAAGCCTTGGTGGAAATCGAAATGATTGCTGCAAAGTAAAATTGGCAGCAATATCAATAAAATCGGAGAAGCGCAAAGATGAGCTTCTCCGATTTTCTTTATGTTTGTTGTGTTTGAATTCAGAACAATTCAAGTTGCTGAGGATGTGTGACTTTCAGTTTTTTGCTAAACGTGTCAAGCGGATAGGGAACGGGCGGCGAATAATGCCCATCAGCCAAAGTTTCCGAGACTTCGGCAATGTCGATGCGCATCAATAGGTCTTTGTTGATTACTCGCTTTGCATCTGAAAACATGATGGTTTCAATAAAGGCTTTTGTTATAGTGTGATTTAAAAGGTAGAGCGTCATTTGGGCTTCTTCCTTGTTGTCGAATCCAATCAGATAACATGTGTCGTCAAGCATGACGGGATGTCCGTCGATAGGTTCAACCAAAGCAAAACGCGGAATCTTGTAGAGGGCGGAAACTGCAATCTTGTATTTTTTGAATGAATAATCACCGATGCCGAACATTGCAAAACGAGGACGCTTTTTGTAAATGATGCTTCCCCTGCCATCGAGCATGTCGGCATGGCTAGTAAGGTATGCGTATGTTTTTGGATATTGCTTGGCATTGTAATCGGTGGATTCGGAAGGTGAATGTTGAGTGACAATGACGTATTTCCGTGTCTTTGTAATGTTGCCGTTGCTAATGTCGGAGCTTTTAACAAGCGGATATACTAATTCTGGCTCAATGTCAACGATTTCATTTAGAGCATTCACAAATTGTCCTTCGGCATTTTTCGTCAGTTCCATGACTTTTGAGCAGTCGTGTTTGATTCCCGACCACCATTCCAATTGCGATTCATTGTCGAAACGTTGCCATTTCCGATAGATTTCTGTGTTTGAAACGAATTTTTCTCCAACCCATCCGTATGAATACTGTTTTGTGCGTGAATAAAAATCGAATACGGAACATTCCTGGGCTTTCCCTGAACCAAATTCCAAATATAATAATGATGCTGCTACCGACACACTGAATTCTTTTGCTGCATCAATATTATATTGCTCGATTTTGCAGATGTTTTCATGATTGCTCTTTTGTCTGTAAACCAAGTTTTTAATTACAGAATTCTTTATCAGAAATGTCAATTGGGTGCTTGTGTCGCCAAATTCCCGAATCATCATGTTGCAAATATATTCTGCAATGTCAAAGTTACCTTTGCCAGTGATGGCATCTATGCCTCGCTGATTCTTGAAATTGGACTTGAATGGCAGATTGTTGCTGTTGATGCTGCCGAGTTTACTGTTGGTTACCCAAGGTGGATTTCCGATGACAAGAATATTCTTCTGCCCGCATTGCTCTTTGATTGGTTTGAAATCAAAGTCAAAAATGCTGCTGTGGAAAAGCCTGATTTTTGCATTGTGACGATGGCTGTCAAACGATTTTTCCAATAAGTTGAGCTTTAATACATTCAGATAAGGCTTGTATATGTCGATGCCATATACCAACTCGAGGCTTTCAAACGTTTGTAAGGCGGCAAGAACGAAAGCCCCTTTTCCGCAAGTCGGTTCGATTACCACTTGTGGACGAATGCCTTTTTCTTTCATTAGCTGACACACGTTGCAGGCAAGTTGATAATTGGTCTGCCAATCGCCGAATTCATCTCTTGCTTCTTGTTCGGAAACAGGTTCTAAAAGTTCGTCAATTTCCTCTTTGTATGAAAGGAAATCGACGATGCCACAAGCGTCTTCCAGCTTTTTGTTGGCATCAGCGAGCGAAAGCCTTTTTGCTTCGTTCAGAAAATCACCTGCTTTCATATTTGACAATTGGAGTTATGCCATCAATGCTTTCTTTCAGTGTCACGATTCTACCGTATTGAAGTCTCCACTGAAGTGCATTTGAAATTGTTAGATAGCCTATTTTGGGCGGATTGTTAAGTATGTCTTTTGCCATATTCATTAACGTAATCTCATCGGATGGAATGTTCCGTTCTGTGAGAAACGCGAAAACGTCGTCAGCGTTGCCATTATTCTTGATGATGTTTTGAAGGCCTGTGGTCGTTTGGTAGTCTGCCGTTCTATCTTTCTCAATAAATGTACAAGATACGAAATTGAGAATACCAACTTCGTTTGTATTGTCATCATGTTTGTCGTAAACAAAGACAATCAGATTATACCCTAATCCGTAGATTTTCTGTTTGCTGTCTTTGAAAGGGCAACTTGATTGTGGCTGAATAATAGAAGTGACTTTAATGTCGGTGTCAATGGAAGGAAGGTCTAAACCTTTTGCCGAATTGCCAGTGTTCATTTCATAGCGGTGCAGCTCGATCTACTTGAAAACGTTGAATTGGTCGACGACGAGAATGATGACTAAGAAAGCAAGGGTGACGTAAACGTAACGGTTGTTGATTTTTTTGAGTACATCTTTAAATGCCATATTGTTTTTTTTGAAATGTTTAACGCTGCAAAAGTAGTGATAAAATGGAATTGTAGGGAAGGTGCCGGACACAAATTATCATCAATGAGGCAAGAATTATGTGCTGCTTTTAAAAAAAGCGTATGTGTGAAAAAGTTGTGGGAAAATTGTCTAATTTTGCGCCCTCAAAATGAAACCGTGATTAAATCAAAATGCAACAGATGAATACAAGCAAAAAAAAGATTCTTATCTTGCTTATGGCCGTGGTCTTTGCGGGTAATGCGCAGGCGCAGATTTTCAACAATGGTGCTGAGGGTTTTGGCAACCGTGTCATAGGCTCGGGCTATAACAACGGCGGCGGCGCTGAGGGCTGGGGCAACATGAACATTGGCGATGGCTACAACAACGGCGGCGGTGCCGAGGGTTGGGGCAATATCAATATTGACGACGGACTTAACGGCAATGGCAATGCCGAAGGTTTCGGCAACCTGGAGATTTCACCTATCGGCTCAGGACTCTTTCTGCTGGCCGGCATGGCGGGCGCGTATGCTTTGATACGTCGCAGAAAAAATGATGAAGAATAAAAATAACAAATAAAAACTAAACGCATAATGAAGAAAAGTTTCATGATTTTGGCAGTGCTGGCCATGTCGGCACTCGCAATGGTCTCTTGCAAGAAAGACAAGGACACTGATAATGGCGAAAAGATTACTATCTACGCCACGATGGACAGTCCAACCACGGGCGGCGAAAGAACCCATCTGGGCCCAACCACCAACAACTTCACGCCTACCTATTGGAGTACAAACGACGATGTGGCCGTATTCTCAGGCAACCAAAAGAAAGAGTTCACGCTGACCGGCGGAGAGAACACTTCTGATGCCACTTTCGCTGGCGAGGCTCCGGCAAGCAATTCGGCTTACTGCGCTTTCTATCCTTACTATCCTGCAGAGGACAGACTCTCGGCAACCCAATCCGGCAGCACTTATACTGTGACTTATGGCTTGCCGTATTGCCAGACCTACAAATATCCTGTTAACGGCAACCCTACTTTCAATGATATGTTTTGCCCTATGATTGCCTACAGCACCGATGGCCAGAACTACCAGTTCAAGAACATGATGGGCGTGCTGAAACTCGACCTGAAAGGCACGGGCACAGTCAGTTATATCGTGTTGAAAGACAATAACACCAGTGCCAAGCTTCATGGCACGGCCACGGTGTCGGTGAGCACTCTAGGCGCCACACCTTCGTTGACTTCGGAATGTATCACTGGTGGTGGAAACGAGTTGATGCTCACTTGCGGCAGCGGCGTGGAACTGAACGAAAACACCGCCACAAGCTTCTATTTCGTGGTGCCTGTCGGCACGCTTGGCACCAATGGCTTCATCATTGATGTGTATAACGCTAACGATGAATATTATCGCATCGACAAGAGTAACATTTCCGGCAATATCATTCAGCGCGCCATTATCTCTACCTTGGCAGTGGAAGATGTGGAAGTGCCTGCCACTGAATACAAAGGCCTCTGCTTCACGGCTGAAGAAGCCAATTCTACCGTGATGATGATGCTTGTAAACCATGGTGATGTGCCGGATTATGAACTTTATTACAGTTATAATGGCACCGATTGGAATGAATTTGCTGTTTATAGTATGCATGGTGGAGAAGAAGGTACGACCATTACTTTGTCAAACGTTGGCGACAAGGTGTATTTCAGTGGCAATAATCCTTTTGGTTTTAGCAGCGCGGACTATGAATCTGGAGAGGTCTATTTATTTAATTTTTATATGACAGGCAAGATAGCTGCAAGCGGCAATGTCATGTCGCTGCTTAAACGGGATTGCAGCGTGAAGGAAATTCCAAATGATGGTTGTTTCCAAAAGTTATTTGATCATTGTTCTTCGCTTACTGCAGCCCCTGAACTTCCTGCCACGACTTTGACTAATAACTGTTATGAAAGTATGTTTGCAGACTGCAGCTCACTTGTTGAAGCTCCTGAACTTCCTGCTACGAATTTGAAAGAGAGTTGCTACAATACAATGTTTAGTTTCTGCACCTCACTTGTTAAAGCTCCTGAACTTCCTGCTACAACTTTGAAAGAAAGTTGTTACGCTTATATGTTACAATACTGTTACAATCTTGCCAATGCTCCAGAACTTCCTGCTACAGAATTGGCGCCGAATTGCTATTTTTGCATGTTCGATTATGATAATAAAATAGAATCAATCAAAGTCCATTTCTCCGAATGGTTAGATGATGAGACCAATTATTGGCATGCGACCAAATTTTGGTTAGAAGGTGTTGCTTCAAATGGCACATTCTATTGCCCAAGCGCCTTGCCAGATAAACCAGGTGTACATGGCATCCCTGAAGGTTGGACAAGAGTTAATATAGATTAAAACAAAACCATAAGGCGCAAGCCTATATGGGAAACACGGGAAGAGGAGCGGAAACGCGCCTCTTCTTTTGTTTTTTGCGCGGGGCGGCATCTGTGTAATTCATGCGCGGTTCCTGAGTTTATCGAAGGATGCGCATTTGAAATTCAATCTGTAAAAATCCGTCCAATCTGTAGTTTATTAAAAATCCGTGTAATCCGCGCAATCTGCGGTTCAAAAAACTTTTGCGGAAGTCAGCGGCATCAGCGGGAGGGAAAATCATGTTCCGCCAAGGCGGTAGAGAGTAAATTCGGAGTAAATTACAGAGTAAATTTTGGAGTAAATTTTTTTCGTGCGCCAGCCAATCTGTGGAATTTTTGCGCTTGCGCATTAAAATTTATCTGTGTAATCGGTAGTTTACTGAAAATTAGCGTAATCCGCGCAATCTGCGGTTTAAAAAATCCTACTGAAAATCCTTACTGAAAATCCTGCTGAATTTGAAAGGAGAAGATAAATCTGTAGTTGAAAAACCTCTGCGTAAATCAGCGGCATCAGCGGGAGGAAAAATCCAATTCGTGTAATCCGCGCAATCTGCGGTTTAAAAAAAATCAAAATCCTTCTCGTGCCTCAAAAAAAACATATCTTTGCACACCGAAACAAACTAAATCTACATACAATGAAAAAAGCAATAGCAACGACAAAGGCTCCGGGTGCCATCGGACCTTACAGCCAGGCCATCGAAGCCAACGGCATGGTTTTTATTTCCGGTCAACTTCCAATCAATCCTGAAACGGGTCTCATGCCTGAAACGGTGAGCGAACAGACCGAACAGAGCATGAAGAACCTGCAAGCCATCCTCGAAGCAGCTGGCTGCACTTTCGACAACGTGGTGAAATCGACCTGCTATCTG
>JAZQPN010000166.1:0-2001 GCA_045628585.1 Bacteroidales bacterium
TGGCGAAAACGGCGACCAGCTGAGTTTCAAGCTCTTCGACCATGACACGAACCAGGAACTCAGCCTCACCTCGCCTGACCCGATTACTTTCAACTCCAACGGCTACGGCACTTTGACAAGCCCTTACGTCTTGAATTTCACAAGTAGTCAAACCGCCCAGACCCAAACCACGGAATGTTCCCAAGGTTGGAACTGGTATTCAACCTACATTGAAATGGATGGCGAGACTGGACTTCAGATGTTAGAGGAAAGTTTAGGCAGTAACGCTTTGGTTATCAAATCACAAGGAAAATTCACCGCCTACGAGAATGGTGTCTGGTCAGGCACTTTGGAGACTATTTCAAACGCAGACTCCTACATGATTCAAATTGCAAACGACTGCTCCATTGAAATAAACGGAATGGTTGCAAATCCAGGTCAGCAGATCATAACACTGCACAGCGGCTGGACGTGGATGGGCTATCCTGTTGACACGTGTCAATCACTTGAGTCGGCTTTCGCCGGAATGACACCGTGCGAAGGCGATGTCATAAAATCGCAAAACAGTTTTGCAATCTTTGTAAACGGAGTATGGGTTGGCACCATGGACACACTGGAACCAGGAAAAGGTTACATGTATCTGTCGAACAATCCTGACACCGTAACATTCTCATTTCCCGTTGACAACTGAAATGAGTTAACCTACTTGTCAAAGAAAAGCGATAACAACGAAGCCTTGGCCGTATGGTCAAGGCTTTTTTTGGCACTAATTTAGCACAAACCAAAACACGAAAACCAAAGCACTTCTGGCCAGCAAAAACAGATGACCGTCTTACATTATCATTTAGCCCAAATAGAAATCCTTTAAAAATTCATCGTATTGCGCCGTGAATTTTCCATCGGCACCACGAATGACAAAAGATGTCGTCAGAATTGTTTCTGACGGCATTTTCTTCAATTCCAAATTGACACGGTTCGGCTCCTTCCCTTCCACCGGAACGATTTCCATCCTTTTACTCTGATAGAAGCCGCATTTTGCAGCATCTTTCAGAAATTCAACCGATTCCATCAAAGGCAACACGACAGCAAAACGGCCATCATCATTCAACAGCCTTGAAGCCGAAGCGCACAATTCGGCAAACGACAAGGAATCATCGGTGTGACGCGCCAAGTTTTTCCGCTCAGTATCGCTCTTGTAGGAATTGATGAAAAAAGGCGGATTTGAAATGATTAAATCGTATTTTTCATTTGTTGTAAAATCTCGCACATCCGACTGATACATACGCAGTTTGTCGCACCACTGCGAAGCCGAAAAATTGATTTCAGCCTCATTTGCCGAAGCAGCATCCAACTCAACGGCATCGATTTTTCCCGCACCTTTTTGCGCCAACATCAAAGGCATAATGCCACAACCCGTGCCAATATCCAACACGACATCAGTCGGACTCACCTCCACCCAACGGCCCAAAAGCACGGCATCGGTGCCGACTTTCATCGTCGATCGATGATGAAAAAGGCTGAAATGCTTAAAATGGAACGGACGCGCATCCATCATCCTAAATACATGTCAATCAGTCCTTCCGGAGCTTTCACATAGAGTTTTTTCTCCTTGCGGTCGACTTTTTGAATCACCTCGTCGAGAATCGGAATCAGGATTTCCTTGCCGTCCTTAACGACCTGAATGATGGCTTGCGTAGGATATTCCAGGATTTCCTTGATAGGACCCAAATCACCTTTTTCGGCATCGACCAAGGCAAAACCAATCACCTCGTGGAAATAGAATTGTTTTCCAGAAAGTTTCGGCAACATCTCCAAAGGCAAATAAACCGACTTCCCGACATAAGCCTGTGCTGCTTCCAAAGTCTTGACATCCTGAATGGTAGCGAAAAACTTGTCGCCGCTCATAATCAGTTTCTCAACGAAAAACGGTGTCAACACCTTATTATATTCAAGGTAGAAATACTTCATGTCGAGATAAGCCGACGGATCGTCAGCATCAATCTTAATCGTCACTTCGCCTTT
>JAZQPN010000167.1:0-3841 GCA_045628585.1 Bacteroidales bacterium
GCCGTGCCATGTGAGGGCTGTGATGTAGGAGTTTCGGGCGGTGGATGCGGTGACTTCTTGGATGCCTAACTCCTTGCATACGGTTTGCATACCACGGCGGATGCTGCGGTTGAAATCGTGGACGCGGCTTTCCTGCTGTACCTCGGTTTCTGCGTTGAGCATGATTTGAGGGAAGACGAGTTGGCCACGCTTTGGTTCGGATGCGTACTTATCGAGATATGTTTTCAAGGCTTCTGTGATTGGGATGTGGACGGTGACTTTGACCTTATCGGCGATTTTGCCACGGACGAAGGAAAGTTCGTTGTGGAAGAAATAGTCATCGTTCCAAACCATCTTGGCGAGGTCTTTAAGGTTGCTGCCGTTGCAGAGATAGATGATAATCCACCAATCGGCATATTTCTTGGCTCGGCCTTGATAGTCGCGAATCTTGATGATGTCGGGAACGGAAATGAAATCTTCTTTGCGCCTGGTGCCTGCCTTGATGGTGAACTTTGGCATTTCGCTGATTAGGTTGGCTTGGCCTAAGCTGTTCATCACGGCACGGAGGGCGCGGAGATAGATGCTTTTTGTCGAATCGGAAAGACCGTTTTCGTCCATGTATTTTACCCAATTGGCGATGAGCTTTTCATCGACGAGGGTAGGGGCGATTTTCATTTTTGCACCTTTATAGACTGTGTTTTTCTGCTTTGGGTTCTCGGGGTCTTTTTCGATGGTGATTTTGCAACCCAAGGAGCGATAGAAATTGCGAAGGGCTTGGCGGTACTGCTCGCGGGTTTTCTCGGTGTTTTTGCTTTCGCCGAACTGGGTCCAATACTCAAAGAGGGTGACGGAACATTTAGCCTCTGGATTGGCGATTGCTTTTTTTAGATTGTCGAAACTGAACTTCTTTTCGGCGTTGAGTTGTTTGACGGCTTCGGTGATTTTTTGGAAGACCGTGTTTATCTCTTGCTTGATTTTGTAGTAATCGCCCGTGTTGGATTTTAGGTTGAGGATTTTGATGTAGTCTTTTATTGAAAGGCTGACACCTGTGCGATGATGCCATCTTTCTCTTTTGTAGTTGACGCGGATGATGACGGGGAAGGTGCCATCCTTTTTCGGGAATCTTCTTTCGAGGATTGCAGCGGTTGTGACATTCTCAGAAACGGCGGAGAATAGGCTGCTCTTTTCATCGTTTACTTTACACATTTTGTTGAAAATTAGATTGTTATTGTATTGCGTTTTTTGCTTTTTCAAGCGTGTGTGATAATAAAAAAATACACACATTTAACACACACGATTGTAAAACACTGCAAAGATAGGTATAAATATCCATATACGCAAGTGTTTGATATATAAATATTTATAAAGAAATAAAGGTGTGTAAAGTATTGAAATATAGTATTTTATCTGCCTTACAAGCAGGGGGTCGCTGGTTCGAATCCAACAGTTCCCACACTGAAAATGAGGAAGTTACGAAAGTGACTTCCTTTTTTGTTTTCTCTATTTCTCATCATTTGCCCATTGAATTTCAAAAACATATAAAAATGCAGAGGTCTTTTTTATGTTTTGAGGGAAATGCAGCTTCGAGACGCAGGGTAAAATCACCGATTCCGTGCTTCAGAAGGTTGCGGAATGAAGCTTGAAATAACTTTTTTATTCGTCTTTTTGTGCGAAAAATAACGACTGCACTCGTTAAAATTTGCGAAAAAAAACTTTTCCATTCGTTATTTTGTGTATTTTTTTTCAGCGTAAAAATAATTCGTAAAGGGCTTTCACTTGCATTCCTCCATCACTTTCTTGCAAAATTCCACCACATCCGTAGGCTTTTCAACGGCGGAGACGCCTGTCTTTTCTTCCACCCATTGGCGTTCCCATTCGGCGAAGTCGAAAGGCTCGTCGCTGAGTCTTTGGTTGAAATATGCCATCCAGCGCGGCAGGTAATAGTCGCGGATAAGCCCTGACCAGATTCTTGCCGAATAATCATCGACGGGCGGTCCCCAAATGGTGATGAGGCGTCGGGCGTTGTGCTCGTAGGCATCGCCCTCGCCGTGCTGATGTGCGTAATGGAGCCAGCGGTCCAAGCGCAGTGTGGGGTGCGTTTCCAAAAGCAAGTCCATGTCGCGCATGAGGGTCTCGAAGCGCTGGATTTCTGCTTTAATTGCGGCTTCGTCTCTTGGTTGGACATCGAGTAATTTTTCAATGTGTTGGGTGAGTTTTTCAGCGTAGGCCCCGGCATACATCACCGTCATTTCGGCTAAATCGGCTTCGAAAAGCGAATTGCCTTTCATGCTTTCGGCATCGGCTTGCAGCTTCTTGACGGCGTCAAGGAAAGTGCTGTCATAGCGGACGCTGCCTTTTCGGCAAAGGCCTGGGCGCAGTTGCCAGTTGTAGCGTGGGTGGTCGGTGAAACTGCCGTAAACGCTTTGCCTTGCGCCATCCCAAAACTGCTGCATGGCGGGCGTGTATTGTCCGTAGCGGCATTGGCAGTAGTGTGCCATCCAATCGTCTAAAATGATGCTGTCGGCAGTCCAACCGTCATCGGTAATGAGTTCGTAAAGCACCTCGTTGTTTTCGATGCCTTCAGGTGCCATGCCGTAACCGGCGAGATGGCCTTTGTTTTGCGAGCGCAAGGCTTCCAGTTTGCCGTTGGCATAATGTTCCATGACGCCGGTCGGGGCGGTCTTGCCGCCCATGTTGGGGATGACGCTGTAGATCCATTGCTTGCCGTAGAAGCCTTCATATTCGTCCCAGTTCTTGCTGTTGTGCCAGAAGTTCTGGTTGTAATCGACGGCCATGTCGAGGATGAGCATCTTGTCGTCAGGGACGCGGCTGAGCAAGGCGTTCAAAGTCGATTGGTCCCATACATCGCGTTGATAGCCAAGCATCCAACCTTGCATTACCCACACGGCATCGGGGTTGCCGGCCTTGATGCTTTGGTAGACGCTTTCGCCGTAAGTGGCTAACAATTCATAGCGTTCCTCGCTATCTTTGGGTGGGAATGGCGTCTCCATCTCATTGAAACTGTCGATGATATAATAATGGTTTGGGCCGAATTCCTTTTCCCATTCTTCGATGAACATTTTGCCCAACTGCATGAAAAGCGTGTCGGTGGGTGAGAGCATCCAGTTGTGGAAATGGCCGTCGCACCATGATGTTTCGGTGAGGGTGACATCGGGATAGAGGCGCTGAATGGCTTGCGGCACAAATCCGGCAAAACCGGGGCAAACGGGTGTCATGCCTAAGGCTCTCATGCGGTCGAGGATTTTATGCTGCAAGGCGATTTGGTCATTGTGCCAGGCATCGTCCAAAGGTCCGTCGATGCCGCTGATGTTGCCCATTCGCATCCATGGAAGGTGAGCCGGTCCGACAAAATAATTGCTGATTTCCTCGTCAGTCAAGCCGATTTTCTTCCACACGCGGGCTGAGATGGCTTCGTTGGCGACCAAGGCCAAGGGCATATCCACGCCATGAAGCGCCATCCAGTCGATTTCGGCTTCCCAGCGGCTCCAGTCCCAATAAGGCATGGTGTATCCGTAAGTCACCACATTGAAATAATAATGGTGGGCGAAAGGCGAGATGATATGTTTTTCGTCGGTATCCGTCAGTTGTTCAGGAAGTTCGCAACGCTTACCACTCCAACTGCTGATGCCAGCCTCTTGGCTTTTCACATAATCGTAGAAACCACGGCAAAGGGCGCCGCCGCTACTGCCGTGAATGGTGAGACGACCATTTTTGACGGCGGTGGTGAACTGGTCGCAGCCATCATTGGTTTTGGGCAGGTCGGCGTGGAGTTCGAGGTCAAGGGCTTGCGCTGCAAAACGGCTTATCACATCGTTGGCGGCTTGCTCGCTTTTGTTGGGTT
>JAZQPN010000168.1:0-2259 GCA_045628585.1 Bacteroidales bacterium
GACGGTTGAAAATACTGAAAAAATTGCGGCAAACTTTTACAAACGCAACGAGATTGACAATCATTATTGCCAGATGACATTGGCTTTCAAAGGCAATTACAGCGTGGTTTTCCGTGCTTACAACGATGGCGTTGCCTATCGCTTTGTGACAAATTTCAAGAAGCCAATCATCATTGAAAACGAAACCGCTGATTTCAATTTCGATGCTGATTATACCGCTCACATTCCATACGTCAATGCACGCAAAGGCGATGGCGATTTCATTCAGCAACAGTTCTTTACATCGTTTGAAAACCTCTACACAATAACTCCATTGAGTAAAATGGAATCCGATAGGCTGGTTTTCCTGCCGGCTATGGTTGAACTGAAAGATGGCAAGAAAGCTGTCATCACCGAATCGGATTTGGAAGATTTTCCGGGTTTGTTGCTTCGCAATGAAACTGGAAAATCGGGTTTTTCGGCCATTCATGCCGCTTATCCGAAAACTGAAATCCAGGGCGGACACAACAACTTGCAATATGTCGTCACTGAACGCGAAAAATACATTGCCAAGGTGCAAGGCAAACGCAATTTTCCTTGGCGCTGCATCGTCATTTCCGAAAAAGATGCTGAATTGGCCGACAGCGACATGGTTTACAAGCTGGCTTCGCCTTGCCGCGTGAGCGATGTCTCGTGGATTCACCCCGGCAAAGTGGCTTGGGACTGGTGGAACGCTTGGAATATCTATAATGTTGATTTCAAGGCAGGCATCAACAACGACACTTATAAATACTACATTGATTTTGCCAGCAAATATGGCATCGAATACGTCATCCTTGATGAAGGTTGGGCGGTTAATTTGCAAGCTGATTTGATGCAAGTCGTGCCCGAAATCGATTTACAGGAATTGGTCAATTATGGCAAGGAACGCAACGTAGGCATCGTGCTTTGGGCTGGCTATGCGGCCATCGACAAAGACATGGAAAACGTCTGCAAATACTATTCTGAAATGGGCGTGAAAGGCTTCAAGGTTGACTTTATGGACCGCGACGACCAGAAAGTGGTCGGTTTCTATTATCGCATGGCTGAAACGGCAGCAAAATATCATCTTTTCGTTGATTTTCACGGCGCTTACAAACCAACGGGTTTGAGCCGCACTTATCCAAACGTGTTGAATTACGAAGGTGTTTTCGGTTTGGAACAAGCCAAATGGGACAATGATGATGATTTGGTGACCTACGAAGTGACCATTCCTTTCATTCGCATGGTGGCCGGTCCTTTTGATTTCACGCAAGGTGCCATGAATAACGCCAACAAAAACAATTTCCGCGCCATTTACACTGAGCCGATGAGCCAAGGTACACGCTGCCGTCAATTGGCTGAATATGTGATTTTTGAATCGCCGTTCAATATGCTTTGCGACAGCCCGACAAACTATTTGAAAGAAGACGAATGTACAAGGTTCATCGCCAATGTGCCGACCACTTGGGACGAAACGGTTGTCCTTGATGGCAAGGTTGGCGAATACATTGTCGTTGCACGAAAGAAAGATTTCCGCTGGTACATCGGTGCCATTACCAATTGGGAGGAGCGCGATCTGGTCATCGACCTTAAGCCATTGAATGGCGGTGCCAAATCGGGACATATTTACCGCGATGGGCCAAATGCCAACAATGTAGCTAAGGATTACGTTTCGGAAACCGCTCAAGTGATGGGCAACAAAGTGAAAGTCCATCTTGCTAAAGGTGGCGGCATGGTATTGGTTTGGTAAGTTTTTCCAAATAGATTAAAAATTTAAAAAGGTGGTTATCTGATAATCACCTTTTTAATTTTCAACAAATCGATATTAAACGTTTACAAAAACTCCTCAAATGCCGGCCAAGGCATGGTCTCGGGCAAAGGTGCAACAACTTCAATAGGCGTTTTCAGCGTTGGATGCTCAAACGAAATCCTATATGCGTGAAGGCAAATGGAAGCATCGGGGTTGGAGCGCGGATAACCATATTTCAAGTCGCCTTTTATCGGGCAGCCGATGTTGGCCAACTGGCAACGAATCTGATGGTGTCGTCCTGTAAAAAGTTCTATTTCAAGTAAATAGAAATTATCGGAACGGCCAATGACACGATAACTCAGCCGTGCCAGTTTCGCCTCTTTGTTGGCCGAAGTCGTCACGAACGACTTATTCATTTTTTCGTTCTTCACGATGTAATCTTCAAGCAGATCCGATTCTTTTGGCGGATGGTTTTTCACCAAAGCGAGATAAGTCTTGTGAAAATCGCG
>JAZQPN010000169.1:0-2774 GCA_045628585.1 Bacteroidales bacterium
GAAAACGACATCCTTATAACCAGGCAGATAACGCGGGTCGCGATCTTCACCGACATTGGTTGTCAGAATGGTATGCGTTTGTTTTTCAGCATCGTAATAGACCACATCGCGCGCCACCGATGAAGTGTGATGTTTGCGCCAGATGTTTTCGCTGCCTTTGCGGTCATAATACAGGAACGACTTACCATCCTTGTCAAACGACATGCTGCAAACCGGTACGGCAACAACCTGTTCCGGGCGGCCACCCTCAACGCTGACCTTATAAAGTTCGGTAATCCATCCCGATGCAAACTGCACATTTTCAGCCGATTTTTGAATCTGAGCCGAATAATAGATTTCCCTGCCATCAGGCGAAAAAGCCAATGGCGTTTCGTTGGCCGAATTTGTTGTAATGCGTTTTGCCACGCCACCTTCAGCCGATGCCAGATAGACATCATAATTGCCGTTACGGTCACTCACAAAAGCCAAAGTCTTGCCATCGGGCGACCAAATCGGGGAACATTCGTAAGAAGCGCCAGTGGTAATCCGTAAGGCTTTTCCACCTTGACTATCAACCACATAAATATCGCCCTTGTATTCAAAGGCAATCTTTGCGCCATCAGGCGAAATCACATTGTCGCGCATCCAAAGCGGTTGCGCAAAAGCATTGAAACCCATCAAAACAAGGGCAAAAAGGAGCATTTTTTTCATAGCGAAAAACGGTTATTTTTATGATTACTTATTTTTACTTAACTTTCAATTATTCAATGTTTTACAAAATTTCATTCACCAAGTTGGCGCATTTTAATTCGGCAAGTTGGCTGTAATTTTAATAGTTATAACCTTTCTTCACCACCATCTTTTCCGTAGCGTGATGACCGAGATATACCACGCCTAAATTACCGTCCAAAGCAATGGCATCGCCAGCTTTCAATGCCACACCGTTCAGTTCGGCGCAATGATGATCGTCATCGACATTCAAGGCGGCACAACTCACTACGCAAATCTTGCCCAAACGAACCGCCGTGACAGCCGCATGTGATGTTGCACCGCCACGAGCAGTCAGCAAGCCGTCGCAGTCGAAGACCATGCCGATGTCATCAGGGACGGTATCAGGGCGAACCAAAATCACCTTTTCGTCAGGATGATTTGCGTGCAACGAAGCAATATCTTCTTCATTGAAAGCTACCAAACCATTCAAAGCGCCACCGCCAATGCCGATGCCTTCACCGATTTTTTGCATTGTTTCCGGACTTTCAACAAAAGCCTCCATTTCATCCTCAAGGCGTAAATCCTGGTCACGGATTTGAAGGATACGGAAATCTTCCGGCTTTTCCGATTCAAAGGTAAACTCCATTTCCTGAGCGCTATAGCCCATGTTTTCAGTCAGTTGCTTGGCAATATCGTAAATCTTCTTATAAATTTCCGGCAAAAGCGTCTGCATGGAATAACCTTCGCGGTTGTCAGCCTTGCGCTGTGTTTCGCCAATCGGCAAAGGCTTCACGAGACCGCCGACAATGTCTTCGCCTTGACTTCTCAAAGTGAAATCGCCATATAAATGCACGCCAGGGCGCTCACGGTGAGGATTTTGCGTGAATACGACACCCGTTCCCGATGTATCGCTCAAATTACCGAAAATCATCTGCTGAACGATGACGGCAGTACCCCAATCTTCGGCAATGCTCATGTGGCTACGATAAGCCAAGGCTCGGCTCGAATTCCACGAATCGAAAACGCGATTGATGCAAGCAATAAGTTGTTTGTACAAATCCTGCTCCATGATAACGCCGTGTTCTTCCAAAATCCGCTTGTAGGAATAAGCCAGTTCACGCATCACAGCAGCCTCAAAATCAACCTTTTGCTTGACATTATATTTCTGCTTGAACTTATTGATTTCCTCATCAAAAACATCACGTTCGATGCCTTTGGCCATGCCCCAGCTTTGCAAGAGACGACGGTATGAATCCCAAATCGACCAAGCGCGCGTTTCGTCCTGCGCAATGGCTTCGACCAATTCGTCGTTCAAACCGACATTCAAAATCGTATCCATTGCACCCGGCATGGAAATAGCCGTTCCCGAGCGCACCGAAAGCAACAACGGATGTTCCGCATTGCCATATTGCGTTCCTGTAATATTTTCCAATTCAGTCAGATAAGAACGAATCATGGCATGAATTTCCGTGCGCAATTCCGAAATCGTATTGATGGTTTCGTTACGGCGGAAGACCTCGGTGGTAATGACAAAACCAGGCGGCACAGGCAAACCGGCAAGATAAAGATTCTTCAAATGATAAGCCTTACTGCCCATGAAGACCTGGCTGTCCATCTTGGGTTTCTCCTCCCAGAACGGACTAATCAGCATTTCCGAATTATAAGTCATAATATCGTTGATCAGTTTCGGGTCGAGAGCAGCCTTCATGCCACGTAACGACTTGAGAATACGTGCGATAAAGTTATCCAAAGGCTGCATCAGGAAGGCATCCGAGAGCAAATCGCGGTGGAATTCCTCCGACTTGCGCGAAATCAAGGTTTGCGTTTCCTTTTCATTCAGTTTTCCCTCAGAATCAAACACTTGCGGAATGACTATTTTCAGCGGATATTCATACGATTTCAGGAAATGCTTGATGATGATACGCTGCACATCTTCGGCAATGAATTGGAAAATGTTGATATATTGGTCGAAAGAGAAACTCCTGGAAGTCAAGCTGTAACGAAGCATTTCCAATTTTGAGTTGAAGCTCTGATTTGTGATGCCATCCAGTTCCAAGCCATCGCGGAAATATTCCAAAATCTTG
>JAZQPN010000170.1:0-4503 GCA_045628585.1 Bacteroidales bacterium
TAGGCCGCAGGTGGAAGCGCAGCGATGCGTTGAGCCGAGCGGCACTAATTGCCCGAGAGCTTGCGCGTCGCCCCCGAGACACAGGTCAGGGGCGCACGCCCATCCGCCGCAGGGATGCGCGCGGGACGCGGGAATCCGAAACTCAAGAAGACAGCGGTGCATGTGCCCGCCGTGCCTTTCCCTCCTCCGCAAGGCCCTTCTGACAGACAGAAGTGGCGGCTATTGCGCAGGGGCGCACCTCTTCCCATTCCGAACAGAGAAGTTAAGCCCTGCCGCGCCGATGATACTGCATCCGTGTGGGAAAGTAGGTCGCCGCCCACCCATACGGAGAGTTCGGCTGAACTCTCCGTTTTTTATTTGGTTCTTTATTTTGATGATTATTATATGTGGCGACTATTGCGCAGGGGCGCACCTCTTCCCATTCCGAACAGAGAAGTTAAGCCCTGCCGCGCCGATGATACTGCATCCGTGTGGGAAAGTAGGTCGTCGCCCACCCTTAACGGAAAAAGCTCATCTTTTGTTGGGCTTTTTTTGTTTCCTCTAATAAATCTTTTTCCTCTTTTATTTTCTCTGCTTTCCTTTTTTCTCTATTTTTGCTCTCAAATTGTATACGATGAGAGAGTTATTGATTCGCACGGTTTCCGGAATTGTGCTGCTTTTAATCCTTCTTGGATGTCTGTTTTTTGCATCGTCAGGAGCTTTTTCTTTGCTTTTGTTGTTTATCGTAGCAGTAGGAACATTTGAAATGTTTCGCCTTCATGGCCTCCAAGGAAAATCTCATTTTGTTTTAGGCGAGATTTGTGCTTTCGGCTTTTATGTCATTTCTTCATTAGTGGCTGTAAAGCTGTTAACGCTTAAATTCCTTTCTCTTGACCTCATTTTCCTAATGATACCCTTCCTTCACGCCCTTTTCTCAAAACAATTTGATTTCAAGTATGTTGCATCTTTCCATTATGGCTCGATGTTGTTCTTAAGTGTACCTGCTGCATTGCTGAATTATATGCTTTGTCATGATTTTCAGCTTGAATTGTTTGGCAGTTATTTGGGCGCAGGCTTGATTCTGTTGGTTTTTGCATTGCTCTGGACAAATGACATTTTTGCTTATCTGACAGGTCGCCTTTTGGGAAAACATAAACTTTTTGAACGTATTTCTCCCGGAAAAACCATTGAAGGCAGCCTTGGCGGCTTGTTCTTTACGGTATTGGGGATGTGCATCTTTTGCCATTTTGTCGACTGGATGCCATATTCGACAGGTGTGGGTTTGGCTGTTGTGGCTGTTGTGTTTGGCACTTTGGGCGATTTGTGCGAGTCTATGCTGAAACGGCAGGCAGGTGTGAAGGATTCCGGAAATCTGATTCCAGGTCATGGCGGCATCCTGGATCGTTTTGATTCCATTATGTTTTCAGTGCCTTTTGTTTTCACTTATTTGTTATTGATATGAAGAAGCTAAAGATAAAGGAACGTATTCATGCCGAAGGCGCAATTGTGATTTTGTTTTCTGCCTTGTTCGGGGCACTGGTGATTACCCTGCTTAATGTCTTTCACCCTCAGCAGACGTGGTGGCATTTCCTGACTTATCTTCTTGTTTTTGCTTATAATTTCTGGACAGTTTGTTTCTTTAGAATCCCAATTTACCGTCAGACTACTTTGCTTGAAAACGCTGTGCTTTCACCTGCCGATGGCGAGGTTGTTGCCAATGAAATCGTGAGGGAAAGTGAATATTTCGATGGGGAACGCCGTCAGATATCGATTTTCATGTCGATTTATAATGTGCATGTGAATTGGTTTCCGATGGATGGCGAAGTTACCTATTATAAATATCATCCGGGCAAGTTCCTTGTGGCTTTTAATCCGAAATCGTCGACGGATAATGAACACAACACCATTGTCGTTAAAGATAGCAAGGGTAGGGAAGTCTTGTTCCGTCAGATTGCGGGATTTTTGGCCCGCCGCATCGTGTGTGAACTGAAACCTGGCGATGAGGCACAGGCTGGCGAGGAATTCGGCATGATTCGTTTTGGCTCGCGCCTCGATGTCTTTCTGCCCGTTGATGCCGAGGTGAAAGTGAAAATCGGTGACAAGACCCGTGGCAAGGTTACTGTTTTGGGTGTCTTGAAATAAGATTGCATTATTTTTGCATCAATGAAATGGAGATGTCTCATATTGTTTTTCTCCCTGGTTCTTGCGGCTTGCTCTACGAGGCATTCTGCTCCTGTAGAGACGCTCGTCATTCCCAGCGAAAGCGGGAATATCGCGTCTCCTAACAAACAATTACAGGCCATCGACAGCCTGATGCATTTAGAGCCGCTCTGCTCATTACAATATGATTTGGTTGACAAAGCCATAGCCTATTACGATTCGACAGGCAACAATCCCTACCTTTTGGCCAAGGCTTATTATTATAAAGGTTATCTTGACCAAAATCAGGACAGCATCCTTAATGCCGCTCGCAACTATATGAAAGCCATTGACATAATGGAAAACAATTATGTGAAAATGGCATCGGAACAGGCTGAATTGACAGGCTCAATGTATGAAATGTTAGGTTCGCTAATGGCAAAGGAATTTGCCAATGTGCAGTCGAATGAGGCTTACAGTGAGGCTGCACGCTACGCTTTGTCGGCACACGACACGCTGGGCTATTTTCGTGATTTACGGCAATTGGCAGCTGGCTTTGAGGCAATCGGTGATTATGATTCTTCCTTGTATTTCTTCGATTCATTGTTTCATACGATTGATTCCGTGAGGTTTGCGCAGCAATATATTGAGGTGCAGTATGACTTTGGGTCGCTGTATTATGACAAATACTATGAAACCGACAGCGTGGATTTCGCTTTGGCGATTCAGGCCGATGCCATTGCAGCGATGGAACGCAAAGGCTTTGATGCGGCAAGAATGAAAATGGGTTACGGCATGAACCTGTATTTCGCCCAGCGCATGGAATGTTTGCCTTATCTTAAACTGGGATTAGAGACGGATTACGTTGAAGGCCGTGGCGCCATAGCCGGTTTGCTTGCAGATGTTTATGAGCAGTTGGGCAATGCCGACAGTGCCAACTATTACCGCAGTCTCGCAATGCCTGTCCTGCAACAGGCACAGCATAAGGCTCCTGCGCGTGCCGACATGGTGAGTCTTTTTGAAAACTGGCAGCGCGACAAGACGGCAAGGATGGCAACGGCAAGACATCATCGCACGACGACCGCCATCGTTGTGGCTTTGTGCATTTTGCTGCTTTTGTGCGCTTCGTTTGCCATTTGGCATTATGCCAAAACCAAAAAGAAACATGATTTGGCTTTGGAAACGGTTCAGGCTGACAGTGCTTTGAGGTCGAAAAAGATAAAAGAAAGCCTTGCTGAACAGTTGAAACTTATCTATAAGGTCTCGACAATGAACCGCAACAAGGTGATTTCTGATGAAACTGATTACGAAAAGGTGAAACGCTACCTGTATGGTGCAAAGAATGCCACGGTTTGGGATGCGGTCAGGCAATGCGTGGCCGAAACTTATCCCAGCCTTTACGTTCAGATGGCAGAGGCTTACCCTATGCTTTCGGAAGTGGAACTGAAAATTTGCCTGCTTTCGGTTTTCGGTTTCCGCACGGATGAGATTGCCGACATTGCCGAACTGAAAAGCAGCACGGTCAGCAGTTACAAGACAAACATACGGAAAAAGGTGGAAAATCTTCCTGTCGAAGGGATTGCAGAACGGTTTATTTGATGCGTTTTTCGTCCCAAAACCGCCTAAAATCTTTGATTTTAGTTTTTACATTCGATTGAAATACAGTGAATTGATTTTCTCCATAAGACAAAAAACTTTGATTTTCGGGAAGGCTGGTTTTTTCGGTGCTTTTTTGCTATAATATTGCAATTGTTTTTAAATAATTGTCACAATGAAAAAATCAACGATTTTACTTTTCGTCTTCGCCCTCCTTTTCGGGGCCAAGGCCTTTGGGCAGGTGTGGGAACACTCTATTCCTTATGATATGTCAGATGAGGAAATGACGCATCAGTATTGTGCCTACGAATTGTCGGACGGGAGAATTATTGTCTGTTCCGCTCGTTGTTTCCAAAGCGGAATGGGGTCTAATTTCTACCCACCCCATCCTGCTATGATTACCTTGTCGCCTGACGGGGAGGTGCTTGCGGAGAATGACTTTTTCAAGCCTGGATATTGGGGCGCATCCTATTACCCGTATATGTTTGAGAACTCAGACGGCGAGGTGTTTGCATTGATGTCCTATAGTCCTGATCATGATACGGCATATTTCAACTATTATCAGAACTATGACAATCCACCTGAAGATGCCATCCTTGGGCTGTATAAACTTGACGATCAATTAGAGGTTGAGGAAAGCCATGAATACAGCTATCCTATTGATAATTACGAAGCCAGATATTATCAGGGATGGGCCTGGTGGTGCTGCCATTATAGTGGAAACATTTTCATCCATTCGGCGATTATCGACGAGGACAACATTGTGGGTGCTTACACCAAGAATGTCAG
>JAZQPN010000171.1:0-2101 GCA_045628585.1 Bacteroidales bacterium
TGACTGTCTTGACAAACTGAAAAAAGGTGAATTTAGCGACGATTTGTTTGAAGCTATCAAGACCAACATGGTGAAGGAAAGAATCTTTGATACGGAATCGTTGGAAAGTCTCGCCAACCTGTTCATGAGTTTGGAAATGTCAGGGCAGACTTATCAGGATTATCTTGACGAAACTGAAAGAATGAAGACCATCACGAAGGATGAAGTCGTTGCGATTGCCAATAAGTATTTCGGCGACAATTATATAGCCTATCGGTCAAAGATGGGCTTCCCCGAAAAGGATAAAGTGGAAAAGCCCGATTGGAAGCCGATTGAGGCCAAGAACACCAACGAGAAATCGGATTTTGCCAAGGCTATCGAAGCCCAGCAGATGCCTGAGGTCACACCTCAAGTCATTAAATTTGGCGAGGATGTGAAAATCAGCGATGTGAACGATAATTTCAAACTCTATACGACCATCAATACGCGCAACGATATATTCAACATGAATATCTGTTACAATTATGGCAATCTCGCAGACCCCGATTTGGGACGTGCCATCGATTATTTCGAAATGCAAGGCACGAAGGATAAGAGTTTTGAAGATTTCCGTCTTGAACTTCAGAAATTGGGTGCCAACATCTACTGTTATAGTTCGGATGCAAATTTCTCAGTGCAAATTGAAGGCTTCGAGAAGGATTTGAACACTATCCTTGGCCTGTGCCACGAAAAGCTGTTCAATCCGTCGAACGACGAAAGCAAGAAGAAACTCTTGGTTGAAGGCGAAGCCACCAATATGACTATGTCGCGCGACGATGCCTCCACGTGGGCTCGTGCCGTGCGCGAATATGCCTTGTATGGCGATAAGTCATCTTATCTGTCAAAAATGCCTTTGAAGAAATGGAAGAAACTGTCGGGCGAACAGCTTTTAGCCGAAGTTGCAGAGGCTTTGAAATATGATGGTCATGTTACCTACAGCGGCAATACTGACCCGAAACTTGTTGTCAACATGCTGAAAGAAAGCCATTTGGTAGATGGCACTTTAAAAGGCAAGAAGGAAATCCGTCAGCCAAAGGCTTACGCTGAACCACAGGTTTTGGTGGCCAGCAGCAAGAAATTCCGCCAGAGCAACATCTATTTCAATGTGTCGGGCGAAAAGATGAATCAGAAGGACAAGGCTTTGTGCAGTGTCTTCAACAAGTATTTCGGGACGGACATGTATTCAATTGTCTTCCAGGAGATTCGTGAGTTCCGCTCGTTGGGCTACACGGCCTACAGCAACTTTACTTACGATAATCTGAACCGTATTCCAGGTTCGTTGTTCGGCTTCTTGGGTACGCAATCCGACAAAACCATCGACGGCATCACAGCCTTCAGGGATTTGATTGTCAATATGCCGGAGCGAGAAGAGAAATTCAAGGCATCGAAAGAGGCCCTGATTATGTCGCGTGCCAGCGATTATTATTCGTTCCGTTCAAAGCCATTCGCCGTCCAAAACTGGATTGAACAAGGTTACGACCATGATCCGCGTGCCGAAATGACGGATTTGATAAGAAATGTGGAGTACAAGGACATTTGCGATTTCTACACCAGAATGATTAAAGATCGTCCTGTAGTCATCATGATGTCGGGTAACTTGAAGCAAATCAATGCAAAAGACCTGAACCAGTTTGGCAAGGTGACGCAACTGAAATATAAGGACATCATCAAGGAATGATGAAAAACCAAAAGAGCCGCTCATGAGCGGCTCTTTTTAGTTAATGTATGAAATTTACTGATTTATTGCTTTGTGTAAGTTCCATTCAGCGAGAATGAAGAGTTGCCAATGTTGATGTACAATGTGTTCTTGTCTTCGGATAGATTGAAGAAGTGTGCAGATTGATCAGCTTCATTATCTGCGCCGAAAGTGAAGTAATACGAGTATGATGTTACGCTTTTTTTGACGGAATAAGGCTTGCTAATGGTCGTTCCATCTTCTGTTATAACATTCAAGATTGAATCGGTAAAGGTGAGGGTTGTGGTGCCCAATGAACCACCCCAAACGCTGGTTGTTTCGCCAACCCATGTCCCTACAAGATTTGGCAATTTTTCATCTTCAACTTTTTCCTTGTTGCAGGAAACG
>JAZQPN010000172.1:0-3708 GCA_045628585.1 Bacteroidales bacterium
TGAAACATATTGAATATAATGATATTTGGTGCAACCGTTACTTTTGGCGAACCAAAGAACAGCAAGAAATTGATTATCTTGAGGAAGAGGACGGAGCATTTAGAGCTTACGAGTTCAAGTATAACCCCAAACGACAATCGAAATTGCCCAAAACTTTCAGCGAACACTACGACCAAGTGGTTTTTCAAGAGATAACTCCCGAAAACATGGAAGATTTTGTCCTTTAATTCTTACTTTTGCAATCATTAACAATTCCAATCATGGCAGCAAAACAGAAAACAGCCTTTTTTTGCAAGGAATGCGGTAACGAATCGCCGAAATGGTTCGGAAAATGCCCCGCTTGCGGCGCGTGGAACACTTGCGTGGAAGAAACCGTCGTGACGGGAAACGATGCCAAATCGGTGCGCAAAACCATCGGTGCGGATTTGATACAGACGCTCCCCGTTCCCATTCAAGACATCACGAATGCTAAGGAACAGCGTATTATCTTGCCTTACGAGGAACTGAACCGCGTGCTTGGCGGTGGTTTGGTGCTTGGCTCGCTCACTCTGGTCGGCGGCGAACCTGGCATCGGAAAATCGACCTTGCTTTTGCAAACTGCTTTGCAACTTGCTGATAAAAAGGTGCTTTACATCTCCGGCGAGGAAAGCCAGACGCAAATCAAGATGCGTGCCGACCGCATCGGCATCCATAATGAGAACTGCTTCATCCTCACCGAAACCAACACGCAGGAAATCTTGAAACACTTCAAGGCGGTGAATCCCGACATTGTGGTCATCGACTCCATTCAAACCTTGGAATCGCCTTTCGTTGATGCCACAGCGGGCAGCCTAACGCAAATCCGCGAGACCGCTGCCGAGATGAACAAGATGGCCAAAGCCTATCAGGTGCCGGTTTTCCTCATCGGACATATCACCAAGGATGGCAGCATTGCCGGACCGAAGATTTTGGAACATATTGTCGATACCGTCCTGCAATTCGAGGGCGACCGCCATTATGGTTTCCGCATTTTGCGCACCATCAAGAACCGCTTCGGTTCATCGTCGGAATTGGGCATTTTCGAGATGAACGCTAACGGTTTGCGCGAAGTGACCAATCCGAGCGAAATCCTTCTTTCGCAACGCGATGAGGAAGTGAGTGGCATTGCCATTGCCGCCACTATGGAAGGACAACGCACCATGCTTATCGAGACGCAGGCTTTGGTGAGCACGGCGGCCTACGGCACGCCGCAACGCTCGGCAACCGGTTTTGACATCCGCCGCCTGAACATGTTGCTTGCCGTGTTGGAGAAACGCGCGGGTTTCCGCCTTTCCACAAAAGATGTCTTCCTTAACATTGCCGGCGGCTTGCGTGTCGATGACCCGGCCATCGACATGGCTGTGGTGGCGGCGGTTTTGTCGTCGAATGCCGACATCCCGATTCCGTCAAGTTACACGTTTGCTGCCGAAATCGGACTTTCGGGTGAAGTACGTGCCGTCACGCGCATCGATGCCCGCATTGCCGAGGCCGACAAGTTGGGCTTTGAGAAGATTTTTATTTCGAAATACAATTACAAAGGTTTGGACATCAGCCGTTTCCATATCGCCATTGTGCCTGTGGCCACGGTTTATGACTTGGCCGGGGAGTTGTTTGGGTGAAATGTTTTTGGCAATTATATGCTTTTTGATCTTCAACGGATATTTTGCTTACTTTTGCAAAAATATTCAAAAGACAAAATCATGCTGATATTAGAAAAACCATACGTTTCGGAGAAACTGATACAGACGGCGATAGAGAACAATCTGCCGGTTTTGCGCAATGCCATGTCGGAAAAACTGGTTGCTGATGGCTATGCGCTCAATCTTTACAACGATGAGCAGTTTATTGCTGAATACCAGAAGCGTCACCGCATTTATACGATGTCGGAAAATGCGCTGGGCTGGATTGTCGAGAAACTGCCCGATGAGGAACTGAAGAAAAAAATCGAGTTGCTGAAAAACAAGGCCACTTTCCGCCGTATCTGTCAGGACATGTACCCTGATTTCTTCTTTTGCGAAGTCGCCATCAAGGACATGGGCGATATTGATGCTTCCACCTTGCATTTTCCTTTGGTGCTGAAACCTTCGGTCGGTTTCCTGAGTGCCGGTGTCTATGTGGTTCATAACGCTGAGGAATGGAAGGTTGCCGTTGATGACATTCAGTTGAATTTCAAGAAAGTGGGCGAGCAGTTCCCGGAATATGTGGTCGGGACGCAGAATTTCCTGATAGAGGAATATATTAAAGGCGAAGAATATGCCGTTGACGCTTATTTCGATGAAAAAGGCGAACCGGTCATTTGGAACATCTACCATCACCGTTTTGCCAACGAATCGGATACCAGCGACCGCCTTTATTGCTCAAGCCGCAAACTTTACGACCAGTATGAAAAACCGTTCATGGATTTCCTGATTCAGACCAACAAGGTCATCGGCTTGCGCGATTTCCCGATGCACATCGAGTTCCGTTATGATGGTAAGAAAGCCATTCCGATAGAAATCAATCCTTTGCGTTTTGCAGGTTTCTGCCTGAACGAATTGCAGACGCATATCAGCGGCATTCATCCGATTATGGCCTACTTGAACAATATCCACATCACCAAAGAGGAAATGTGGAAGGGTAAGGAAAACGACACTTACAATTTCTTGGTTCTGGAACGCCCGGCCGGATCGCCAAAAGAGCAGATGTTTGATAGTGCGAAATTCATGGCTTCGGTAATGGATGTTTTGGAATTGCGCCCGTTGGCCGACCCGACCGCAGGCGTGGCAGCCACGGCTTTCACCCGCGTTGACCCTGCACATGAGGCGGAATTTGATTTCATCCTGAATCTGGACATGAAGGAATTCATGAAATGATATTTGCATAGAGAGGTTTCAAAACATCTTTACATGCTAAAAAACAAAAAAAGCCAGCATTGCGCTGGCTTTTTTTGTTTCAATATGTTGAAAATCAATTTATTTCACGAATCTTGTCTTGATGATTTGGTTGCCGTCAATCAGTTCGACGAAATAGTTGCCTGAAGTGAGTTGCGAAACGTTCAATGCGCTTTCGGCGGAAACCGTTTCACGCATGACCAAGCGGCCCATGGCATCGTAAACATTAGCGGTGCATTCGTTTTCGAGGTTCACGAAACGAACTTCATTGACTGCCGGGTTAGGATAGGTGCAGATGCTGTTGACAAGGACGTTTTCTTCAACGTCGAGGCTGGCAGCGGTGTGAAGACGGACGAGCATGTAATCAGCGAAGGTTTCTTCGTGTTCGTAGTGGCCGACAACGACAAGTTTTCCATCATCCTGAACGGCGATATCGGTAGCGGTGCTGGTCTTGTTGCCGCCAAATGTGATGTGGTCGAAACCGTTTTCGCCAAAATTCGTATTCAATGTGCCGTCGGCGTTAAATGCGCCAATCAGCATGTCTTTCAAATCTTGCCAAACGTAACCTGCGAGATAGATTTCGCCATTGTCGGCTACAGCCATCTCGTGGCAGTAGTTGCATGAGTTTTCAATGCACTGGGCCATGGTAAAGCCATTGTTGCCGAAAGTGGTGTCGAAAGAACCGTCAGGGTTCAGTCGGGCAACCAACACGCTGTAAATTGGTTCGCCTTGGATTTCATTATAGGTTTCTGCGGCACCGGCAATCAGCAGCTTGCCGTCATCCATGACTTTGCAAGCGTTGATGAAGTCGATGACTTCG
>JAZQPN010000173.1:0-1746 GCA_045628585.1 Bacteroidales bacterium
GAAGCAGGATCCAAAAAGGATATAGACGGTCAGCTCGGATTTAACGTTTGAAAAACGCCTCTGGAAAAGAGAGTGCTATTTAGGGATTTTCTGAAACAAGATAATTTTTGACCGGCACTCTTCAAGCGGAGGCACAAACTAAAGACCACACCGAAAGGGGGTTAGTCTTAGGGATACGATGAAAAATTGTTTTTTGCGCTGACACCTTACGAGCGAAACAAAAGTAAAGACCACATCTTGGGTAGAGATGCCCTCGATGTGGTCTTTTACTATGTTTATTTTTTTCCGTTGTTTAGCCTTCGGGCCAGCAGTACTTTTGATTTTTTCCTCGCGGAGTTTTGAAGGCTGCGGACAGGGCAGATGCTTTGTTGTTCTGTTTGTCGTCAGTGCCGGGTGTTCGTTCAGTACCATCAGCCCGGGAACGGTACGTCAGGCGGAAGGCCGAGAGCCGCGCATTCAAGGGCTCTGTTGAAGAACGCGCGCCGCTTTGCTCCGATTTCCAAAGCTATTTCGGCAAATGCCTGTCGATTTGTGCAGTACATTTCATACAGCTTCGAGTCATCGCCGATAATGATATTTGTCTCGCCCTTTTCGATGCCCTCGAAAAGAATGTCAATGGCGTCATCAAGCCGCAGCGCGCCTTCCGGCGGAAGCGTATTCTTTGCCGCTTCGGCGATCTCTTCCTCAGTTTTTCCCGCTTTTCTCATTTCCTCGGCTTGCTGCGCAAAGAAGATGTTTGTTGCGACATTTGTCGGGGAGTACTGCATGAAATGAATATCGGTGCCGTCGTATTCGTACGCGAGACACTGCGTGAATGAGATAACCGCTGCCTTTGTCGATGCGTATGCGGCCTGATACGGGAACGGCAGCAGACCGCCCATGGAAGCCGCGTTTATGACATAGCCTTTTCCGGCTTTTTCCATCATCGGGAGCACCTTCAGCGTTCCCATAGCGACGCCTATGTAGTTCAGATCCACAAGCTTTCTGAAATCATCGGGATTGATATGGCTGGTCGGAAACGTCATAGGGCGGCCGGCATTGTTAAAAAGCATGTCGATTCGGCCGCTGACCCTGCAGGCTTCATCGATCGCGGCCTCTATTTCACCCTTGACGGAAATATCCACCCTCTTTGAGAACACGCGCCCCGGAAATTCTTCGTTCAGCTGTTTCTGCGCTTCCGCAAGCTTGAGAGCGTTGAAGTCCATGAGCCAAACTGCTGCAGCCCCATAGTCCAGAAGCTTTTTTGAGATCGCGAAGCCAAAGCCTGATGCGGCGCCGGTGACGATGGCAATGGCATTCTTGAACATCTCGTGCATGGTGATCCCTCCTATTTTGAGTCAAAGTCGAATGTGTTTTGAGGTTATTGTGCGCCTTGGTTTGTTTTGCTGTTCTGTGCCTATTTCAGGTATGAAGGCGCGGAGGTTTGGTCGCAGCTCGGTCATCCTTTCCAATTGCCTGCCGAAACTTTATATATAACAACAGCCGCGTTTAACCAACGCAGATATTGTTGTGGTAGGGTTAGCAGGGCTCAAACCTATGACCTTCACGATGTCTACGTGACGCTCTAACCAACTGAACTATATCCCATTAACAGCGATCAGTTTAAGGGGTAATCGCGGTTTTGTCAATCCATGGTTATGTTATGACTTGCGGCCCTGCGGCGAAATGAGAGCGGATGCGGGATTGAAAAAAAGAACTGGAACTGGCACAGGCTCGTATCCGTAATCCCTAAGACGCACCCTCAAA
>JAZQPN010000174.1:0-2216 GCA_045628585.1 Bacteroidales bacterium
CTGGCAGTTGATGCCGATGAAACTGTTGCGGATGATGGCATGGTCGATGATGTTGTCGGCACCTTCGCGGCCATCCATAAGCATGATTTGATCCCATTGACCGGGCTTATTTGCATAGCTGGCTTCCAATCGGTCGCTCTCAATGATGACCGGCGCCTCGGCCGTGCCTTCAATGATGAGTTGTCCGTCGCTCCACGAAATGATGCCGCCGTTGCCATGGACATAGACATGCGTCCCTGGTTCAATTTTCAATGTTCCGTATGAATTGATAAGGGCATAGCCGTAAATGACATAAGGGCGTTCGTTTGTCCACACAGTGGTCTCAAGACTGTCGGCAACGATATTGAAAGCGCCATTGATTGAAGACACATGCTGATTGCCCACGACATAATTTGCGTTTTGGCCCCAAGCCAGCAGCTTGACCGTCTGTCTGTTGCCGTTAACCGAAAACTCCAATTCGTCTTCCACCACGAAAGGCGTGTTCAAGTCGTTCGGATTGATGGTGACACGCAAGAAAGCAAACAAACTGTCGTTTGCAGGAATGACTTTATCATAGAATTCCGTGCCCGCAACACCGTCAACATTGAGGCGGAAAGAGGAACTTTCGCCGCCAGCAATATGGATGTCACTGATATTCAAGGCCACATCATGCGGATTGTAAATCATCAGTTCGTGCGTTGTGGAACCGAGAGAAGTGAAAACCGTGTCGAAAAGCAGCGAATCGGTCGAAAACTCCAGTTTAAGACTGCTGTCGGTGCTGATGATTTGTTCCTTTCTGCAAGAGATAATGAACAAAAAGAAGAGCACGATAGTTATGAAGGAGATATATCTTTTCATGTAATGAATTTAAAGCTGCAAAGGTACAAACTTTTATCAGATACGCACAGTAATGCAAAATATTGTATTTTTGCAATCAAATTTGAGACAATATGAAACGAATAATAATGATAGTAGCCCTTTTGATGGGCATGACAATGGCATCGCAGGCCCAGTTTTTGCGCAATGTCCCTGACATGAAAGGGAAAACCGTTGTGGGCGGCAACCTCGGGTTGGGACTGAATGGACGCAATTTCAGTTTTACCATTGCGCCACAGATTGGCTATCGCATCGTGAATGCCGTGGAAGTTGGTGTGCGTGGTTCATACAACCTCAGTGTCGATTTCAACCCATATTATGGCAATTCCTCATTACACTGCATTGGCATCAGTCCGTATACGACAATACAAGTGTACAAAGGCATTTGCTTGCATGCCGAATATGAAAAGCTATATTGCATGGAACGCTACAACCACCAGACTGTGGAATTGCAGCATAATTGGTACAACAGCGTAATGATAGGTGGCGGTTACCGCAGTTATTACGGCAACAACTCGTATGCATTTCTGTTGATTCTCTACAATTTGAATTGGGACAACCAAGAACTTAACCTTGGCGGTTCGCCTTACATCTCTCCGTTGCAATTGCGCGTCGGCTATTGCTTTGGCTTATAATTCCGACTTGAAATCCTTCAGGAAATCGTCGCCACTCATGGATTTGTAGGCTTTGTCGCCGAAGAAATGAATCATGGGCTCGAATTGCGGTGCTTCCTGATAACCGCCAATCACTTGCAGAACCTGAAAGTTTTCATCCATCAAGACGTACGACGGATAGGATAACTTGTTGCGCAGCAATGCGGCTGCCAGCTGGTGAGCTCCTTTTCGTCCGTCAGCACGGGTGACGCCAGTGAAGGTGTAGCCGCTGAAAACGATGGTGTCTGTGCGTTCGGCATCGAATTTCACGGCATAGAACTTGTCGTTCATGTATTTGGCAATCACGGGGTTCTTGAAAGTGGTGGCATCCATTCTCTTGCACCAGCCGCACCAATCGGTGAACACGTCGATGAAGATCATCTTCGGTTCTTTCTTACAGGCTTCGATGGCCTCATTAAACCCCATCCATTTGATGGTTTCTGTTTTTTCCTGTGCCTTTGCGCCAAAAGTCAGCATGGCAAAGATGGCGAGTATGATTGATTTTTTCATTTTTCAGCAGTCAGTTTGTCAAACAATTGTTTCATGCCAACGGTGGCTTTTTCCTTAATGAAAGTGACGCGGCGTGAAATAGGCTGCACTTCCTTTGGGTCGATGACGTAGATGTCAGCATTGTTTTTCGCGTAGTAAAGCAATCCGGCGGCAGGGTAGACGTTGAGCGATGTGCCCACAATGACAACGATGTCGGCC
>JAZQPN010000175.1:0-5122 GCA_045628585.1 Bacteroidales bacterium
CATCTTGGCAATCATGATGCGCGGACGGCGGCCTTCCATCTTGGCAAATTCATCAGCCTTGGCAACGGCTTCGGCAAATTTTGCATCGTCTTTTGTTTCCATAGAATAAACACCTGAAATTGAACGGATAACTGCTTTGTAACGGCCAGCGACCTTTTCGCATGCCATGGAGATTTCGCCCAAGGTGGCGCGGCACTTGGCAGCCTCGACAGCGAGAGCCAGCAAGTTGCCTTCGCCGGTCTCAGCCGACTTGGTGATGGCATCCAGACAACGCTGCACATCGGCTTCGTTGCGGTTGGCGCGGAGTTGCTGCAAACGCTTGATTTGAGCGTCGCGCACGGCGGTGTTATCGACTTCGAGGGTTTCGATTGGGTCTTCATGGTCGAGGCGGTACTTGTTGATACCGACGATGATTTCACGGCCCGAGTCAATCTTAGCCTGCTTGCGGGCAGCGGCTTCTTCGATACGCATCTTCGGCAGACCCGTTTCGATGGCCTTTGCCATACCGCCCATGGCTTCGATTTCCATGATGTGACCCCAAGCGCGTTCAGCGATTTCCTTGGTGAGCGATTCAACGTAATAGGAACCAGCCCATGGGTCAACGACGCGGCAAACGTTGGTTTCTTCCTGAATGTAAATCTGAGTGTTACGGGCAATACGGGCCGAGAAATCGGTTGGCAAAGCGATGGCTTCGTCCAAAGCGTTGGTGTGCAGCGACTGGGTGTGACCCAAAGCAGCGCCCATTGCTTCGACGCAAGTACGGGCCACGTTGTTGAATGGATCCTGTTCGGTCAGCGACCAACCTGAAGTCTGGGTGTGTGTACGCAGTGCCAGTGATTTAGGATTCTTCGGGTTGAAGGTCTTCACAATCTTGGCCCACAACATACGGGCGGCACGCATCTTGGCGATTTCCATGAAATGGTTCATGCCTGAGCACCAGAAGAATGACAGACGCGGTGCAAAAGCATCGATGTCCAGGCCAGCCTTTACGCCAGTGCGGAGGTAATCCCAACCGTCGGCCAAGGTGTAAGCCATTTCGATGTCGGAGGTTGCACCGGCTTCCTGCATGTGGTAACCGGAAATGGAAATGGAATTGAACTTCGGCATGTTTTGAGAAGTGAACTCAAAAATGTCGGCAATGATACGCATGGAGAACTCAGGTGGATAAATGTAAGTGTTACGCACCATGAATTCCTTCAGGATGTCGTTCTGGATGGTACCTTGCAGTTCTTCGTATTTAGCGCCCTGTTCCAAAGCCGTGACGATGTAGAAAGCCAGAATTGGCAGAACGGCACCGTTCATAGTCATTGAAACGGACATTTGATTCAGCGGGATTTGGTCGAACAAGACCTTCATGTCTTCAACCGAGCAAATGCTCACGCCAGCCTTACCCACATCGCCCATTACACGCTCGTGGTCAGCATCGTAGCCGCGGTGAGTAGCCAAGTCGAAAGCGACTGACAGACCCTTCTGGCCAGCGGCGAGGTTGCGGCGATAGAAAGCGTTTGATTCCTCGGCGGTGGAGAAACCGGCATATTGACGGATGGTCCAAGGACGCATCACATACATAGTTGAATAAGGTCCACGGAGATTAGGAGCGATACCGGCAGCATAGTTCAGATGTTCCATGCCTTCGAGGTCTTTCTCGGTATAGGCAGGCTTCACCATGATGTGTTCGGCAGTTTCCCAATTTTCACCCTGTGGGCAAGTTGCATTGTTTTCAGGTACAACGTTAAGGTTGATGTCTTTATAATTTGGTTTCATCTTACTTTTCCTTTCTTTTCTTGGTTATCAGTTCTCAGTTTTCGGTTTTCAGTTGCGCAAAGCGACGACTGAAAACTGATGACCGATAACCGACAACCGATTTATTCATTTTGTTATACCTAATTTTTGTTGGAATTCCTGTAAAGTTTCGAGGACGTTGCTCTTCACATGGATGAAATACTGCAAGCCAGCTTCTTTCAACACATCGGCGGTGCCGACCGGATTGCCAGCCAAAACCACGATGGTATCGTTCTTCAGGGCTTCGTAAATCTTGAGGGCGTTGCCTTCACCGTATTCTTCATCCGATGAGCAGATGACCACGATTTCAGGCTTCACTTCGCGAGCGGCAGCTATGCCTTCGTCCAAAGTCTTGAAACCAGCGTTGTCGACGACTTGGAAGCCAGCGCAAGCAAAGAAGTTGGAAGCAAAGTTGGAACGAGCCTTCAGCATGGCGAGATTGCCGTATGTGAACATCCAAGCAACCGGGCGTTTGTGATTCTGGGCATAGACATCGGTAGCATAGCGCAACTGCTCAAACTGCTGAGCAGCGCGGAAGGTCACGATGGTCTCAATTTCAGCATTTTCGTCACGACGGTCATTGGTTTCGAAGACCCATGCTTCAGGAGCAAATTTCATCGTTTCAGTGAAGTTCGGGAACTGGTTGGTGCCGAGGATGGCTTCGCGACGTGTTGCCACATTGCTGAACTTCTTGGCAGCGCTTTCCTTGATGAAGCCTTGAATGAAGCCCTTGCGGACAGCGGCGAGATAACCGCCTTCGTCCTGAATCTTATTGAACAGATCCCAAGCAGCCTTTGCGATGGAATCGGTGAGGTTTTCAATGTAATATGAACCTGCGGCCGGGTCGGCAACCTTGTCGAAATGAGCTTCTTCCTTCAGGATAAGCTGCTGGTTGCGTGAGATTCTGTTGGCGAAATCGGTAGGATTTTCAAATGGCGTATCGAATGGAGTGACGCAGAATGAATCGACACCGCCGAGGACAGCCGACATGGTGCCGGTAGTCGTTCTCAGCATGTTGACGTAAGCATCATACAGGCTCATGCCGATTTCAGCATTGAAAGCGTGGATGTGCATCTTGGCGTTTTCTTCCTTGCCGCCGTAAGCCTTCACGATGTTGGCCCACAGATAACGGTAAGCGCGCATCTTGGCCAGTTCCATGAAGTAATTCTGGCCGACAGCCACGTTGAAACGCATCTTTGGAGCGATTTCATCAACGGTCAGGCCTTTCTCGGTCAGTTGGTCGAGGTATTCGGCACCGATGGCCAAAGCGCAAGCCATTTCTTGGACGATGGTAGCGCCGGCGTTGGTGAGGATGTGGCTGTTGACACACAGAGTTTGGAAGCCAGGCATCTCGGCTTTCACCATGATGTAAGCCAGTTCCATATCGGTAGCTTCGCTCACATACCATGTGCCACGGCGGAGGTAACGGGTGAGAGGATCGTAGTTGAGTGAGCCTTTCACTTCCGGTACCTTCGACATCATTTCCAACAGTGGGAGATGATACTTGTTGTTGAACAGGTTGATTTCGACTTGTTTTTGGTCGATGCCATTCAGCAAGGTGGAGATTTCGATGGCGTCATAAACCTTGTCGTATTCCAGCTTGAAGCCGATGCTGTTGCAGCCGCGGCTGATGGCATCGAGAGCCTGACGGTTGGCTTCGCTCACGTTCTTCACGATGATATCCTGACGGATGAGCCAGTTGTTTTCTTGGCTGCGGTTGCCGCGGACATAAGGGAATTGGTCAGGCATGACACCCATCCATGAGATGTTTTTCAGGTCTTCGGCGCGGTAATAAGGGCGTACGGCAAAGCCTTCAGCCGTTTTCCACACCAATTTCTTGTTGTAGTCGGCGCCTTTGAGGTCTTTCTCGATGACAGCTTCCCATTGTTCGGTGCTGACTGGTGGAAATTCCTCAAAAAGTTTCTTTTTTTCTTCCATTATGTTTTAGTTTAAAATATTGATATTCAAATTTATTGGCTGCTGAGCGGAGCCGAAGCAAGCCGCAACATTATTAACTAAACTAATCTCTTTGTTCAAATCCCCAACCGCTAACGCCCTTGAGTTTGCGTACTGTGGCACTTGAAAGACTCACTTTCTTTTTGATTGTGACGCGTGAGGAGAAAATGCCGAAGCCGCCATTGATATTTGTGTAGTCGGGAACGTTTTGCGAGATGCTTCCCGAAGGAGAATTTACTTCGATATAATTGTAGAGTTCGCTGCCGCCAGCAGTGAGTGTGATGTAGAAGTCGCCCATATAACGGGTGGCGTTCATGGTGTCGGCACCGATAGCAGTGCGAAGATAATTGAACAGCGAGTTTTCCCTGTATGCCATGCCGTAAATATTATGGCCAGGGTCGGAGTAGCCTTCGACGAGTTCCAAGTCGTTGACAGAAAAGTAGCCCAGAGGCCATTCGATGCTTTTTTGGGTCAGTGGGTGACCAGGCCAAGTTTCGGTGTATTCGAAGCGCATCCTTGCGCTATAGGCAAAGGAGTTTTGTGCTTCAATGAAGGTGAATTTGTTTGCATTGGGTGAGTTGGGGTCGAAACCGATGCTTGAATTGTTGATCTTGAACCTGTCGCCACCTACCATTCCAGTAACCGAAGTGACGGTGTCGTTGCCTTTCAGTATTTGGAGGCGGTATTTGTAGTCGTGGCTACCTGAGTTGGTCTTTAGTCTTTCTTTCGTGAAATAGACTTTCTGGTTGGGATAATAGAACGCGCCCGAATCCTTGTGGTGCAACGTCATCGTGTCGAGAACGATGACACGTCCTGTGGGTTCGTAATGGTTTCCATAAACCCGGTCGATTTCAATGAGGCGTGCATCGAGTTTGCCAGGATAGTTGCTCGAATCGGCAATCAAGGCAATGTCGGTGGCCGAAATTGGGTTCTCGTTGTTGTTGGAAAAGGCGCGGACGATTTTCACAAAGTTAGTGTCTTGCGTAGCATCCAAAAGGCCATACACAATCGGGATATCCTTGTAGTCGGCATAAAGATTGACGCGTGTGTCGCACGAATTGAGCGAAATGGCAAAAGCGAAAAGGAGAGTCAATATAGGGAAGATATGTTTCATTTTGTTGATTTGTTTGTTGAGACGCAAAAATCTTGTGTCTTTACCTGATTAGTTTTGTTGTTGAATTAATATGAAAGGCAAAAGTCCGACTTTTTTCTTTATAGACTAAAAAAAACTATGGTAAGGTGGAACACACGTCATTTTTCCTTTTCTTTGTAGGCGCAATGGATGGGATTGATAGAGGATTTTGGGTCATTGGCATACTGCTTTTGGCACGCATGGCGCTGTTTGGGCAGACTTTCGTCAACGATGGCGAAAAGGTTGTCTATC
>JAZQPN010000176.1:0-5677 GCA_045628585.1 Bacteroidales bacterium
ATGTGCGGTTGCGCATTTCCAACCAAGCGGACGGTTGTCCGCAGAAATAGGATGAAGGAAGAAAAAAGTTTTGCAGGTTTTGTGAGAAAAAAGTGTGTCACAAAACTTTCAAAACTTTTTTTTGTTGAAACCAAATGAAAGAAAATATGTAATTTTGCAGCGAAAATATGTGGCAAACCACAGAAAAATGAAATAAAATGCTGTTTGAAAGAAAAAAGTATTTGGATAGACTCATTGCTGGTAGAGGCAACGGCATGGTGAAAATCGTCACAGGTGTGCGTAGGTGCGGTAAATCGTTCCTGCTATTCAATATTTTTGCCCGTTGGCTCGTTGAGAACGGTGTTGCTGAGGATCATGTAATAGGATTGTCGCTCGATGACTTTAAGAACAGGAAGTTGAGGCGACCCGAAGTGTTGCTTGATTACATAGATGAAAAAATCAAGGCTGCAAGTGTGTCATTAAAGCAGGGGGGAGAGAAATCGCTTACGGATAAATTCTATGTGATTCTGGACGAGATTCAGCTTGTAGATGAGTTTGTTGAGGTAATGCTGAGTTTGATGCATAACCCTGATGTCGAAGTGTATGTGAGCGGTTCGAACTCGAAGTTCCTCTCAAGCGATGTGGTCACTGAGTTTCGTGGTCGCGGGCAGGAAATCAGGGTGCGCCCGCTTTCGGTAGAGGAGTTCATTACAGGTACGGGCAAAGACTTTCGGCTCGGACTGCACGAATACTTTGTGTATGGCGGTCTGCCTCAGGTTGCTTTGCTGGAAGCAGAAGAGGAAAAGGTGAACTTTCTGAATGAAATGTATGAGGTGACCTACCTGAGGGATGTGATAGAACGTAATCATCTGCGAAATGCCGAGGGCATGCGAGAAATGATAAGCGTATTGGCCTCTGGCATTGGCTCGAGTTGCAACCCCAAGAGGATTGCCGATACCTTCAAGTCAGCTGCACAGATTAGAATATCTGATCAGACGATAAAAGAGTATATCGGACACCTGAAGGATGCTTTTCTGATTAATGAGGCTTTGCGCTATGACGTGAAAGGCAGGAAATATATTGGAACAGAGACGAAATACTTCTTTGAGGATATGGGGTTGAGAAACGTTGTGCTTGGCTTCCGGCAGGTAGAGGAGACTCATATCATGGAGAATGTGATTTACAACGAACTCAGGACACGTGGATATCTGGTGGACGTGGGACTTGTTGAAGTTTGGAACAGGAATGCCGATGGCAAGAGTGCAAGGAAGAATCTGGAGGTGGATTTTGTGGCTAACAAGGGCAGCCAGAGGTATTACATACAATCGGCCTACGCCTTGCCAACAACAGAGAAGACTTATCAGGAGGAACGGCCGTTGAGAAATATAGGGGATTCGTTCAAGAAGATTGTGATTGTCAATGACGATATCATACTTAGACGCAATGATGCTGGAGTAGTGACTATGAGTATCAGGGATTTCTTGCTAGATGAACATGCGCTTGAGAGATAGAAATCGCGCATTCGTAGTTGAAAACAATCGTGGTTACAGCCGTCTGCAACAATAAGAAAGCCTCCAGCGGGAATCCCCGCCGGAGGCTTTTCGCTTTTCACCGTTTCCTCAGTCTCCGCCATAGCAGCAGGCAGAGGCCGAAGGTGATGACTGCCCCTGATAGGATCCAGGGCAGCGGATGCCCCTTCTGCGTCGGGGGCGTTGCGATGAGACCCGCTTCGGCATGGCGCTCATTGCTTTGCTGTTGGTGCTGCAGTCGCGCAACGGTGTCGCAAGTCTGCTTCGTCTGCTCGTAGTGCCGCTCCGAGTGCGACTCTTGCCCGAACCACACATGGGTGGCGTGGAGCAGGAGGATGCTGTCGCACAGTCTCAGGTCGAGGCTGTCGGCACTGAAACAGAGTGTTCTGGTTAGGGAGTCGCTGAGGCGTATCGCCTCGTGCGACTCCCTTTTCGTTTGCAAGGTGCCGAGCGTGACCGTCTCGCGATGACGGTGGCGCAAGGCGCTACACCCCGCCAAACTCAGCGCGCACATCAAAGCAAGGACAAGCCTTGTGGGCAAATTCGTTGTGTCCATGGCGACCATCTGGCCGGCAACAAGGTCAAGCTGCAAAAAAGCATCGACCAGGAAGCCAAGTCGTGGAAACAAGGTCGCTCCTTCGTCGATTATCTTGACATCGGCGAGCACCTTGACCATGCCATTAAAAGCATCAGAAAGGTCAGGGAAAGGTTGGAACGTCTCAAAAGCATGGAAAACCTGATGCGCCAGCATCATCTTATCGAGTGAGGAGGGGCTGCCAGAAAAAAGACCTAGGTCTAAAATGTTTTAGACCCGGGTGTGAAATGTTTTAGACCTAGGTATGAACTATTTTATACCTTGGTCTTGTTTTTTCATGACTATTCGTTTTTGGAAAAACGGTTGCGCGCGCACGAAGTATGATATCAGGCATACAGGTGTGAAGGAAGACTTGTACTTTTGCACCGCAATCGAAAACCGAAAGCCCGTCTTGCCGGCTGCAAGAAACAAACTTAAAACCAAAAAAATATGGCTAGAATCGTAGTCAAGGCCCAGCAACAGGCCATTCACACTAACAATCGTGGTGTCGAGCAGGCATACGTCCTGCGTCCAATCCGTTACTCAACCATGAAGTCCGACGACATCGTGGAGTATTGTTCCAGCATCTCCATGGTGCCAAAGGCTTACATTCACGCTTCGGTGACTGCCCTCTCGCAGTGCATTGAGTTCTTCATGCTCAATGGGCACTCGGTCGAGTTCCCCGGTCTCGGCATCTTTTCGCTGACCTCCAACGGCATCAGCGAGTCTGATGTCAACAAGGCCGGTGTGGAGCAAGTCAACAAACTCCGTGTCCGTTTCCTGCCTTGCACTTCGCTGAAGGACAAGGTCGAGTCGGTTGAACTTGAACTTGACGGCATTTACGACATCGCTGGCGTTGATGCCAAGGGCAAAAAGTATTACAAGAACGCCGATGGCGACATCGATGGCAGACAGCCGCTGGTGTGCGATGCGCCCAAGGACGAGTGTGAGGACTAAGCCATGGACGGTGACATCACGCAAATCCTGCTCGCCGTCATCGCCGCCGTAGCTGGCTGCGGATGGTTCGTTGATGGACGCAAGCACCGTAAGCAGGTCGAAGCCTTGAACATCGAAAACGAGCGTCAGCGCATCAGCCTTGCTGACGATTATGTGCAGCATTTCAAGCAGCAGATCGTCGAACCCTTGGTCAGCGAGATGCAGCAGCTCAAGGCGGAGGTCAACATGCTCAACAAGGCGGTCGCCCGCATCGACGACTGCCACCACGCCGAGCAATGCCCTGTTAGGGAATCGCTCAACAGGGAATGAGAACGTTAGGATGATTTTCTTTTTGCAGCGCCTGAAAAGACGCTGCTTTTTTTGTTGAAAAAAGATTGAGTTTTTCCTTCAATCTGAGTGCTTTTTCCGTATTTTTGTCAGTTTGATTTATAAACCCGCTTGTCATCCCCTTGGGACTGACATGGCGAAGCTGTAAGAAATCCTAACATTCTTGCGGGGTGAGTTCATTCAGAACCCTCATGCCACCAAGGGAAATGAGCGGTTGCGAATTTCCACAGAACAAAGTTTTGGAAAGAGTTTTGCAAGTTTTGTGAAAAAAGAAAAAACGATGTTACCAAAATGGCTTTTCGATAGAATAATAAGCTTGCTTGGGCTGCTATGCCTTAGCTGGCTCTACCTTGTCATAGCCATCACGATAAAAGTCAAGACGGGCGGACCGGTATTTTATGCACAGGTGCGTGTTGGCCGCTATGGTCGCCTTTTCCGTTGCCATAAGTTCTGCACCATGGAAGGCGAACAGGAGGAATCGCCGATTGCAGCCTTGGAACAGAGTCGCATCACGTCTGTGGGCAGGACCTTAAGGCGTCTCCACCTCGACGAGTTGCCTCAGCTGTGGGATGTCTTCATCGGCAAGATGAGTTTCGTAGGTCCGCGTCCCGATGTGCCGGGCTATGCCGATAAACTGGAAGGGGAGGATCGGGAAATCCTGAAACTCCGTCCAGGCATAACGGGACCTGCTTCGCTGAAATACCGCAATGAGGAGAAACTGCTGGCACAGGTCGACGACCCGCAGCGCTACAACGATGAAGTCATCTATCCCGACAAGGTGAGACTGAACCTGTATTACCTGCAGCACTATTCCTTTTGGATGGATATGAAGATGATTTTTGTCACCGTGTTGGGGAAAAAGATGCAATACGCAGGTGAGATGATTTGAGATGCCGTTTGTAATGATAGAATTTGGCAAATATATTTTTTTTTTGACCTGTAGTGATTGTCAAAATCTTGGTAGTGTCAGGTTGCATTTCGAGTGTCGCGATTTCAGGATCCCTATGCTGAGTGTAAGGCAAGCACACATATTATATATATATGGCGCTTGTCCACATGACGCATTGGACTTCACGAGGCCAACGGGTCACATAACGCATATTGCCCAAGTTCATTAGGTTACTTACCGTGCGACTTGGCATCCTGTCACGATGATCCACGAAATTCGCATAAGTAAAAGGCAAGGCAGTAACATCCGATCGGACAAATTTCAATGAATTATGATGCTTTGCTGAAAATGGGGCTTACTTTATAACGGCTTCATTATCATCGCAATCCAAGGAAAAGGATCTTCCACGTTAGTGTTCCGATGAGCTTAGGGGATTCCCGCCTTCGCGGGAAACGCTTTGCATTCGACGTAGCCAATGACGCTTCGCAGGGTTGGGCGCTCAGGTCCGGACAGCAATATTATATATAAGGTGCGATTCTTGCAAGGCCGATGCAGAGCCGTTCTCGTCCGTCGGAAAACGTCGTGAAAAGCGGAGTGAGGCGCGCGTATTGCATCCGGAAGCGCGCGGAAAGCGGCGCAAACCGTCCCTTGCCCCCCCCTCGGGAGCCGCGTTTTTCGCCAAAAAACCGCCTTGCGGCAGCAATTATTGCAAAAAGCGTGAAATTTATCTCACTGTAAATCAGCGCGAATGGAAAAATATTGAAAAATAATGAAAATAGTTGTTGGAGGTAAAGGAAAATGTGGTACTTTTGCACCCGCAAACGAAAGGAACGGGGGGCGAGAAAATGAGAGAGGTTTGCGAGAGTTCTTTGAAAGCTTGAAGGCCAGCATAAGAAAGTCAAGGCGCACCGGCCGCGAGGCGGGGCGCCGGTAAGGAAGAGAGACAATTAAGAACACACAGCGAGCCCTGTAATTTCAGGAAAGAAACAACAAGTAGTACAATAATACAATGAAGAGTTTGATCCTGGCTCAGGATGAACGCTAGCGGCAGGCCTAATACATGCAAGTCGAACGGTAAGTGTCCTTCGGGACACGAGAGTGGCGCACGGGTGCGTAACGCGTATGCAACCAACCCCCGACCGGGGCATAGCCGGTGGAAACGCCGGATAATACCCCATGGCTCCCGAGAAGGGCATCCTTTTCGGGATAAGGAAGCGATTCGGTCGGGGACGGGCATGCGTCCCATTAGCTGGTAGGCGGGGTGACGGCCCACCTAGGCTCCGATGGGTAGGGGATCTGAGAGGACGGTCCCCCACACTGGTACTGAGACACGGACCAGACTCCTACGGGAGGCAGCAGTAAGGGATATTGGGCAATGGGGGGAACCCTGACCCAGCCATGCCGCGTGAGGGAATGAGGCCC
>JAZQPN010000177.1:0-3098 GCA_045628585.1 Bacteroidales bacterium
TGTTTTCATCGTTTCCGACAAGCCGCGCACTGATGATTTCGGCGACATGCCTTAAAAAATATTGCTGATGCTGCATGATTGAAAATTGAAAATGCAAAGGTACGATAAATTTCCATAAACCTAAATGGCAATTTTTCTTCAACGCAAATGGCCGACAATTATTCAAAAAAATGTATTTTTGTAAACTTATTTTGGATTTGAAACGTTATTAAACAGATAGAGCTTTATTTTTTACAATCATTTATAAATCATCATATTATGACACCATTTGAAGAAGAAGTTGAAAGAACCGTCGAAGCCCTGAAAGCAGGAAAAACCATCCTCTACCCTACCGACACCATTTGGGGCATCGGTTGCGATGCCACCAACAGCAAGGCCTGCGACAAAGTGTACGAAGCCAAGAAAAGACCTGCCAGCAAAAGCCTTATCATTCTGGTTGACAGCGCCGAACGGCTCAAGGATTATGTCGTCGATGTGCCAGCCATAGCCTACGATTTAATCAAGCACGCCACCAGTCCGCTGAGCATCATCTACGATGAAAGCAAAAACCTCGCAAAGAACGTTTCATCAGACAAATCGGTGTGCATCCGCGTAGTTGAAAACGAATTCTGCAAGGAAGTCATCCGGCAACTGGGCAAGCCCATCACCTCGACATCGGCCAACCTTTCGGGTCAGCCGTCAGCATTGACATTCAACGACATAACCGAAGAAGTGAAACAATCCGTCGACTACACCGTGCAACTCTATCACGATGTTTTCGGCAAACCGAAAAGCTCAACCATCATCAAATTGAATAGCGACAACACTTTTGAAATCATCAGAAGATAAAAACGACGTTAAACCGATATAAATTAAATGACAATGATAAATAAGAAATCACTGATTACCTTTATTTTGGCATTGGCCACTCTATTTGCCACAGCACAAAACCAAAAGCCAAGCAAGGCGCAGTTAAACGCACAGAAATTCGCCACCACGATGTACCTCATCGAGAATTTTTATGTCGACAGCACCGACTCCGATAAGGTCGTAGAAGATGCCATCATCGCGGCACTCAAGGAGTTAGACCCACATTCGGCCTACATTTCAAAGAAAGATGTCGAGAAAGCCAACGAACCTTTGGTGGGCAGTTTCGAAGGCATCGGCGTCACCTTCCAACTCATCCGCGACACCATCACCGTCATCAGCCCGACGGCTGGCGGACCTTCCGAAAAAGTAGGCATCATGCCAGGCGACCAGTTCATCAAGATTGACGGCGAAGACGCCTTCGGAAAAAAGGTTGATAACGAATACGTTCAGAAGCACTTGCGCGGCAAGAAAGGCACCAAAGTCGTCCTCAGCGTGAAACGCGGCAACGACCCCGAACTCATGGATTTTGAAATCATCCGCGACAAGATTCCGTTGAACAGCATCAACGCCTCGTTCATGATCAACGATGAAATCGGTTACATCAAGCTTGACCGCTTTGCCCAGGAATCGACCGACGAATTCAAGAAAGCCTTCGCCAAACTCAACGAGCAAGGCATGAAATCGTTGATTTTCGACTTGCGCGGCAACACGGGAGGTTATCTGAACACCGCCATCGAATTGGTCGACCAATTCCTGACCGAAAACAAACTCATCGTCTTCCAAGAAGGCCTTCACCAGCCGCGCCAGGAATGGCAAAGCACCAAAAACGGACTTTACACCCAAGGCAAACTGGTTGTCCTCATCGACGAAGGCTCGGCTTCGGCCAGCGAAATCCTTTCGGGCGCCATTCAGGACCACGACCGCGGCGTTGTCATTGGCCGTCGTTCATTCGGCAAAGGTTTGGTGCAAAGACCTTTCAATCTGCCCGACGGTGCTGTAATCCGTTTGACAACAGCACGTTACCACACGCCGACTGGCCGCTGCATCCAGCGTCCTTACGAAGAAGGCGTAGAAGAATATGCCAAGGAAATGACCAAACGTCTGAAAAACGGTGAATATTTCCATGCCGACAGTATCCATTTCCCTGATTCACTGAAATATACAACTGACAATGGACGTACTGTTTACGGCGGTGGCGGCATTATGCCCGACATTTTCATTCCCGTTGACACCTCTTTTAACAGTAAACTTTATACAAATCTGGTCAGGAAGGGCGCACTCAATCGCTTCACGACCGATTACGCGCTGCAGCACAGAGACGAAATGCTGAAGAAATATGCCGATTTCGCCCAATTCAACAAGGAATTCACCGTTGGCGACGACCTAATTGCCGGACTGAAAAAAGTTGGCGAAGATAACAAAGTGGAATGGAACGAAGAGGAATTTGCACGCTCCGAAAAGTTCATCCGACTGCAAGTGAAGGCCCTCATCGCCCGCAATGTCTACGAAATGCAGCAATACTACGAAGTGATGCTTGCCGAAGACAACGGCGTTCAGAAAGCCATCGAAATTCTGACGAATGAGAAGGAATATAAGCGGATTTTGAAATAATCAATTTCACAAATTACTATAGCTCAACGAATTATCACACAAGCAACTCGCTTTTTGATGAATCGTTGAGCTATTTACAATCAATAATTTCCGGAATATTCACCAAAAAAATTGAAAATGGACGACACATTATATTACGATGTTTTTGAAAAGAATCTCCGCGATGAACTGATTCGCGTTTGCACCATGGAAAACGAACTGACTGGCAAGTTGTTACGCTCCGATGACATTGATGCGAAATGGCAGGAACTTGCCCCCGATTATATGGCCGATGCCATGAAAGTCATCACGGATTATCCGACCGTTTCGGTGGCTTGGGCTGGCTATATGGGCATGGGCATTGCCAAATGGTGGGATCAGGACTGGGCGGTTTTCGGTGCCTGGCCTTACGAAAAACTTTTGGGAAAGCATGGTTTTGATGACATGGATGAGCACATAGTCCGCGATATTTTAGGCATCAAATTGGAAACGCCCGAATCGGAAAAGATTGAGGATTTGATGCGTAAATGTGCAACGACCGCAATAGGATTCATTCGCCATGAAAACATTGAGCCACAGAGCATCAGGGCTTTCTATGTTTATGCAAGGGCGGTGAAAGTCATGTACGAAATCGGGGCTTCGGTCGAATTGAAAAGATT
>JAZQPN010000178.1:0-2419 GCA_045628585.1 Bacteroidales bacterium
AACTCCTTGATTTTCATTGTCGGGGCAAAAGGATTCGAACCTTCGACCCCCTGCTCCCAAAGCAGGTGCGCTAGCCGGACTGCGCCATACCCCGATTTCAAAGTTCCAGCGGAGAAGGGGGGATTCGAACCCCCGGTACCCCTTGCGGGATACGACAGTTTAGCAAACTGTTGGTTTCAGCCACTCACCCACCTCTCCAGGTCTGAATTGCGAGTGCAAAAGTAGGCTTTTTTTCTTTACCTCCAAGCGTTTTTTTTACTTTTTTTTGAAAAAACTTGTTTGTATGTTGTAATTCAACATGTTGTAAAATCATTTTTTTTGCATACATATTGACGTTATTCGCGTTTCAGATCCAAATTGCATTGTTTTTGTTCGTGATGTTGGTTGTGTGAAACCTCTTATTCATATAAATATGCCCAATAATTGACGCTTGTTTCGGTTTCCAGAAAAGATAGTTTTGAAAAATATTGATTTTATTCGATTCGCTTGATAAAACTTCTTATATTTGCACGCTTAATTGAACAACTTATATCGGGATTTATCCCTGATTGCACAAAATGAATTGATATGGAAAACAGTGAACAATTGAATCAAAACATTCAGAATCAGAATGTTGAGAATGAACAGAAAAAAGCCATCGATGGTAACGAAAAAGAAAAAATCGTCAAATTAATCCAATCCAACATCTTGCCAGGACAAGTCGAGGTGAAAGTCTCAACCTTGGTCATTCAGGAAGAAGAACTTCCAGTGCTTGAATTGACCGAAGCCGAAGAAGATGAAGCCGCTCTTGAAACGGATTTCAATCTTGATGGCTTGAACAAAGAGCAACTTGTGGAAATGCTCGAAGAAACCGTCAAGGAAGTGGATTTGGCGAAGATTAAGGATAAAGTCGCAGCCATCAGAATTCATTTTAATAAGTTGAACAAGGAAGACTTGGACCGCGAAATCGAGCAGTTCCTTCAGGGCGGTGGCGAAATGGAGGCTTTCCGTCATGCAGAAGATCCTGTTGAAAACCGTTTCAATGAGGCCTTCAGCATTTATAAGTCAAATAAAGCCCATCAGAACGAACTTCTTGAGGCTCAGAAACTTGAAAACCTCGCAAAGAAGCAGGCTCTGCTTGAAGACCTCAAGCAAATGATTGCTTCCGATGAATCGCTGAAAAAGACATACGACGAATTCCGCGCCCTGCAAGACCGCTGGAAGGAAATCGGTCCAGTGCCTGCAACTGAGAACGCAAACCTCTGGAACTCATATCATTTCCTCGTTGAGCAATTCTTCGACAAAGTGCGTATCGGCCGCGAACTCCGTGACCTTGACATGAAGAAGAACCTCGACGCCAAGATTGCCCTGTGCGAACAAGCTGAGGAACTGCTGAACGAAAAATCGCTGACCAAGGCCTTCAAGGCACTGCAGAAACTCCACGACGACTGGAAGGAAGTAGGTCCTGTTCCACAAGACAAGAAAGACGAAATCTGGGAACGCTTCAAAGGCGCTACCGACAAGATCAACCAAATCCGCCGCGAGCACTATTCAAAGCTCCAAGAAGAACAAAACGCCAACCTCGCAACCAAGACCGCTTTGTGCGAAAAGGCTGAAGAGATTGTGAATGAAGACTATACAAGCGTGAATGCTTGGACGAAGAAGTCGGAAGAACTTTCCGAACTGCTCAAGGTCTGGAAGACCGTCGGACTTGCTTCCAAGAAAGACAACGAAGAAATCTGGACTCGTTTCAAGGGCGCCATGGACTCGTTCTTCAACAAGAAGAAGCAATACTTCTCCACTCTGAAAGACCAACAGACCGAAAACCTTGAGCGCAAGACTCAACTCTGCATCGAAGCCGAAGCACTGATGGAATCGACCGAATGGAAGAAGGCTGCCGAACAACTGAAGAGACTGCAAGAAGAATGGAAGACCATCGGCCCGGTGCCGAAGCGCCACACCGACAAGATCTGGAAGCGTTTCCGCGCTGCTTGCGACACCTTCTTCAACCGCAAGAACGAACACTTCAGCGGCATCAAGAGCGAAGAAAACGACAACCTCGAAGCCAAGAAGTCTTTGCTTGAGGAAATCAAGGCCTTCCAACTGACAAGCAACCGCAACGAAAACATGGAAGCCATCAAGGCCTTCCAAAAGCGTTGGATTGAAATCGGCCATGTGCCAATGAAGATGAAAGAAGCCATCAATGGCGAATACCGCAAGATTATCGACAACCTGTTCGACACCATGCGCAAGAACCAGAACGAGGCTTCCACATCAGAATTCCGCGAGATGCTCGAAAGCATGAAGGAAGATCCTGAAGGTGGCGAAAAGATCAGAAGAGAACGCAACACCTTGCAAAACAAGATTCAGAAGTTGCGCGACGAGATTGCTGTCCTCGAAAACAACATCGGATTCTTCTCCAACAGCAAGAACTCCGAAC
>JAZQPN010000179.1:0-7149 GCA_045628585.1 Bacteroidales bacterium
GGGCGGGGCTTTTTTGCGTTTTACGGGCTATAGCCACTTATCTTCTTCCAGTGCTTTACGGAGCTTGTCTATTGCTCCACGGTAGATACGGTCGGCAGAGGACGGAACAACACCGTGCTTACCGGCGAGGTCTATGAACGCTGTTTCCTCAAATTCGCGCTTTACTTTCCTGCCGTTTATGATCTCAATATAATAGGGGCTCCAACAATTTTCACAGAAACCGAGGTGTTCGGCAACAATAGCACGTTCACGGTATTCCAGATTATCGAACGCATCGCAGAGGATTTTCAGCCGCCGTTCGTGATAGAACATTCGGGACGGCTCGGTGGTGGTATCGACAGTCACATCATCCGCGCCTTCTTCGCCGTCCTCATCGGCGTATTGTCGGTAGAACTCCGTGAACATCATATTGCGCACGCCGCCGGTGATCATCTCCCTTGCCGTTTTGGGTTTGCGCCCGATTTCGAGAGCAATTTTGCTGATGGTCGCATCATCGCTCTTGTAACCGTATTTTGCATAAAGCGCCATTGCCTTTCGGAGCAGTGCATATTCGTCTCCGCTTGGGATCGTGTACCCGGTACGCATTGTCCGGATATAATCGTCTATCGCTTCTTTGGTGTAGTACGCCTGAAAGGAGTTGAAAGAAGCTCCCTTTTCGGGATCGTAATTTTGAAGAGCTTGGAGTAATCCGAAAATGTAGGCGGACTTCATATCCATAAAATGCCCCTGCATAGCGTATTCCTGCACGTATCCCTTGACCTTTTCATTGATATATTTCTCGTTATAGTGCAGATACCACGAAAAGTATTTTTCGTCCTTTTCGGCAAGGTATCTTTCAATATATTCCTGCGGAGGCATCTTCGGCGGTGCCGGTGTCAGTTGGTAGCTATATAATTCCTTTTCCCACTCCTTCATCGGCACTCACCTCCAATCTGCCTTTAGCGGGTCATTTCATTCGTTTGTCAGTATCGGCGTACAGCTTGCCGCGTTCCATATCGGCGATATACTGTGTTGCGGCATAAGCCGGATCACTCGCCGCAAGCTGTTTATGCTCCTTCGCCAACGCTTTGGCGGCTGCAGCAAATTCCTTTGTGATCGTGCCGCGCCCTTTCTCCACCCGGATAGCACTGCACCGTGAATTGTAGCGGACGGTAATCGGATCGTTGGCGGCAAGCTCTTTTCGCTTCTGCTGTGCCGCAAGATTGCGGCAGGTGATTTTCTTTCCCCGCCATAGTTCCGTCGCCCATCCGCCGCAGTACATCGTCTGTCGTGCGGAAGTCATGACAAAGTATCTGTGACACATCTGACATTGGCGGGGATAATGCCCGTTCTGTAATCCTTCAAAGAAATCTGTGAGCACAAAACTGTAATAGCTCTTGAAATGCAGTCTCCGTGCCACTGTCGCAGTCTTGCTTCTGCTGGATTTGCGTATGGGAACATATTCCGTAGTAACGTCAAACGGAGCCGAGCCGAAAATATCTATGGCTATCGGCAAAAGGTGTTCTTCATCAAGGCGTTCGGCTTCATCGGTACGCTTAACGAACTGCCGGAGCTTCTTTGCGGCGTTTGCCACGTCATCACCGAGCCGGTCATAGAAATTGAGAGTTTCCAATACGGTCTGCAACACCTTTTCGGTTTCCATGCAGAAATCTTTATCATATCCTTTGGGAAAGTGTCCGGCGAAAATATATCCGAAATCCATATTTGCCGTAAGCGTCCGCTGACGAAAATACTCACAAAGCTGCTCTGCCGTTTCCTCCGTAAACAGTTCCTCTATTCTGCCCAGCTCGCCCTGTATATCTAATTCAGAAAACGGACGGAGCTTCGGTAGAAGCGTAAGGATATATCTGATCTCATCCCTGGCTTTCATATAGGTGTCGGTATCGAGGAAACCTGTGCGAAGCTGTTTTGCCGTATTCCAGTTTTCCGTGCGAAACACCGCAAGCCGGGCGGCGAACTCGTCTTTATCATATTCGTTCAGCAATTGTGCGGCGTAATACCCGGCATCCTTGCCCTTACCGCCGAGATATACTCTGCCGTCACGGTAATCTGCCGTGAAATAGCGAATTGCCTCAACCATACTATCATCCTCCATCGTAATTCTATCAAAACTTATGTACCATAAAACGGACAGTAAAAAATCTGCAAAAAAATCTGAGAGAATTTCGAAAAAGTTTCTCTCAGTCGTTGCTTTTCAGATTGACTTTTTATTGAGCATAGCACAAATGTTCGGCTATTACAATGCTTTCCGCGTGTTGCGTTTGTAAACTTTCTTCTGTTGTTCTGTCTAAAACAAAATCGCCTTTCTTCGGTATTATATAAGTGAGGGGCAATGAGCCGTCGGGAAACCGGCGGCTTTTTTGCTGCCCAGATTTCAGAACGAAGGAGGTGATGCGTATGATTCTGAAACTCACGGCGAAACAGTCGGCAAAGGTCAGGAAGCTTGCCCGCAGAGAGTGCTGCAACTGCTACAAGGGAAACTGCCTTTTGCTTGACGACGGCGAAGAATGTAAATGTGTGCAGCTCATTTCCCGATACGGGATTTACTGCAACTATTTTCTCAAAGCGGTACTACCAGCCGAAAAGGAACTCTATGACGAAATCTTGCAGCAGAACAATCAATGATAACTGCTCCCACATTTTGCGGTTATCCAACAGAACGACACCCCGGAAATGACGGGATGCTCCCCAATGGGAGCGGAAAGAAGGTATTTACAATGAAACAATTCAAAGAAAAACTGATCGTAGGAATCGATCACGGTTACGGTAATATCAAGACCGCTGACCACTGCTTCAAAACCGGAATTATAGGATATGATGCCGAGCCGCTGTTTACGAAGGATATGCTCGAATACGACGGGCGGTATTATCTCATCGGCGAGGGACACAAGGAATTTCTGCCGGATAAGATCAAAGACGAGGACTACTATCTTCTCACTCTTGTGGCGATTGCGGAGGAACTGAAAGACAAAGGTCTGACAGAGGCAGACGTTATCATTGCCGCAGGGCTTCCGCTGACTTGGACAAGTGGGCAGAAAGCCGAGTTTGCCGCCTACCTCTCCAAAAACGAGGAGGTCAGCTTCACCTATCAGCACACGGCATACCACATTCGTATCTCCGGCGTAAAAATCTATCCACAGGGCTATGCCGCCGTTGCGGAGTTCGTTACCACGATGAAAGGTCTTTCCGTTGTAGCAGATATCGGAAACGGGACAATGAACACGTTGTTTCTCACGGGCGGCAGACCGATGAGCAGTAAGATGTACACCGAAAAATTCGGCACCTATCAGTGTACTCTTGCGGTTCGTGAGGAATTTATGCAGAAGACCCGCCGGGAGATTAACGACGTAATCATTGATGAGGTTTTACAGAACGGAACAGCGGACATCCCCGCTGCCGACCTCAAAATCATCAAAACCACGGCAACGGAATATGTGAAAGACATTTTCCGCCGTCTGCGTGAACATGGTTACGACGAAGGCACAATGGCGCTGTATATCACCGGAGGCGGCGGATGCCTCGTCAAGAACTTTGCCAAATGTAATCCCGACCGCGTAAAATTCGTGGACGATATCTGTGCCGCCGCAAAGGGCTATGAGTATATGGCGGAACTTCAGTTAAAGGCAGATGATGCGAAATGAGCAATCATTACCGACTGAACGTGCGCTTTGATCTGGACGATGAAGCCGAACGCCGTGCCGTCGAGTATCTTGACGAACTGAATAACGAGACAGGCAAATCCCGTAACCGCTTCATTGTTGAGGCGGTTATTTCTTTTATGAAGCGTCAAAACAGCAACCGGGATTTCACGCTCGATGACGTCCGGAAGGTGTTACGGGAGGAGCTGTCGGAGGTTTCGTTTGTCGCTCCTGCTCCGACGGAATATATGACGGCGGACACAGAACTCACAGAGGAACAGAAAGCGAAGAATGACGAAAACGTTCTCTCCGACTTGTCTGCCTTCTTCTGAGCCAAAAACTGCTGTTTTTGGCTCAAATGCGAAAGAATCAAAAAATATCTGAGCCACAGTGGCTCAAACGAGAGATGCGCCCCCGACCGGGAGAACGGAAGATATTGCGGGACTATCGCTATTTTTATATGACGGTACTCGCCACACAGAAACACTTCTGTTTGTCCCATACGGGGTGTGTCTCACACCGTATCAAGCAGGGAAAAAATATATTTTTTTCCGGTTCAGAGCCGACCGTCATCGGCTCTATCTTTAGGGGCAAGCCCCTAATACCCCATCAGGAAGGAGAGTGAAAAATGGGTAGTAAAAAATCAAAGAACGGTATCTTCTTTGAAGCGACGGAAGCGCAGAAAAGGAAGATCAAGAAGAATGCCACACTCTGCGGAATGCGGCAAGGCGAATATATTTTGAGAAGAGCGCTCGGCTACGAACCCAAAGCGGTTCAGCCGGACGCCTTTTATCATTTCCACAAGGATTTATGCGACCTGCTCAATAAGGAACTGTCGCTCGAACTCGAAACGGCGGCGCTGAAGCTGTTCGACGAAATCTATGCTGAACTGATAGATGACCGAAAACAGCCGCCTAACGAAATTATACGGGAGGTGACGCAATGGCAACCACCGGACTCTGGCCCGTCAAGTGCCGATTAAAGGATGTACTGGATTACGCAGACAATCCCGATAAAACAACGGCGCAGAAATATCTCGACCGTGATTTGTACGCTACGCTCACCTACGCCGGAAACGACGAAAAGACCGATCAGCAGGTTTATGTTGACGCTATCAACTGCCCGAAGCAGAGAGCGTATCAAGCGATGATGGCGGTTAAACGCCGTTTCGGTAAGCTCGGCGGGAACGTAGCGTATCACGGGTATCAAAGCTTTCAGACCGGCGAGGTCACGCCGGAAGAAGCGCTTGCCATCGGCAGAGAGACCGCTTACCGGATGTGGGGTGACAAATTTCAGGTGCTCGTCACCGTCCATTTGAACACGGATAATCTGCACTGTCATTTTGTCGTCAACAGCGTTTCCTTCAAGGACGGCAGCAAGTTTGGAAATCATCAGAAGGATCATATCCGGCTGAGAGAAATATCCGATCAGGTCTGCCGGGAATACGGAAAATCCGTGCTGAAGGATGCGAGCTTTTGGAAAGGTCAGAGTCGTGGTGCTTACTGGTACAAGAAGCAAGGCGGGATGACTCACCGGGATATGCTCAAATACGATATCGAGTACGTTCTCCCCACCTGTGGCTCGATAAAAGATTTCCGTTATCAGATGGAAGCACTCGGCTATACCTTCGGACGCACGGATGAGTATTACGCTCATACCACAATAACGGCTCCCGGCTGGAAACGCCCGATCCGTCTGGATTCTCTCGGTTATTCAAGAGAGGTGCTGGACGAGCGTATCAATGCAAACTGGGATCAGGGTGTAGAGTTCTATGCGGTCCTTTCCCAGCGGATACAGAAATGGCGTACTACCGCATTGGAAGATGAAGTGAGCCGCTTAGAATTCGCTGTCGAACACAGTTACGACACCGTGACCGTTTTGGTGGATACTTTGTTCCTTATTCTCATTACCGTTTTGCAGATGGCAGAGGACCTGATGTCGCCGGATTTACGGCACGAGGCAAGGAATATCGAGCAGTATGTCAGCGACTACCGTTTTCTGCAGCGAGAGGAAATCCACACGATCCCGCAGTTGGAGCAGCGCATATCCGATACGAAAGCAGAAATCGCCGCTTTGGAAACCGAACGTTCAAAAGCTGACAATGCCCGCCGCCGTGCCCACACGCCCGAAGAGGTACAAGCCGCGAAGAATGAGCGCACAGCGATCACAGAAAAAATACGCCCGCTTCGTGAAAAAGTGAAGCGAGCCGAAAAGATTATGGAGAAATCCCCACACCTATACGAGCTTATGCAGGCAGAGTTCAATACCGAGCGTGATGCTAACGCAAGAGCGAAAAATAAATCTAAAGAATGGAGTAGATAAAAATTATGAATAACACTATGAAAACGCCGGTAACCATTCCGGTATCCAAATTACACCCCTTTGAGGGACACCCGTACAAGGTACTCGACAACGAGGAAATGAATACGCTGATCGAAAGCATACAGACTCAGGGTATTTTATCTCCGCTGATCGTGCGACCTATGGAAAACACCACAGATGAATATGAGGTCGTAAGCGGGCACCGCCGTTTACACGCCGCAATAAAGGCAGGGCTGGAAACAGTACCTGCCTTTATTTATGCCCTTGACCGGGATGCCGCCGCCATTGCCGTAGTAGACAGCAACCTACACCGGGAGCATATCCTTCCGTCCGAAAAAGCATTTGCGTACAAGATGAAACTGGATGCGATGAAGCATCAGGGGGTAAAAGCAGATATTACTTCCCGACAAGTTGTCGGGAAGTCGGAAAGCGCGGATTTAGTCAGCGCCGATGAAAGCGGACGAACCGTTCAACGCTATATCCGTCTGACCTATCTGATCCCTGAACTGCTCGACTGGATGGATGAAGGCAAAATCGCTCTCTCCGTCGGTGTCGAACTGTCCTTCCTCAGCGACGAAGCACAGTACGGCGTTTTAGAGGAATGCGAGCTTTACGACTGCACCCCGTCTTATTCTCAGGCATTTCATATGAAAAATCTGTATAACGACGGAAATTTGTCCCATTATGAGATTTCAAAAATGCTCTCGCAGGAAAAGCCGAATCAGCGGGAGACACTGAAAATTCCTATGGATAAGCTCCGCGACCGTCTGCCGCAGAATCTATCCGTGCAGCAGCAAGAGGAGTTTGTTTTGAAATCGGTCGATTTCTACAAGAAATATTTACAGCGCCAGCGTGAAAATTCGAGATAAAGGAGAAAACGAATATGAACGACAAACTGAATATTACCCCTCATCCTCCGACTTTTTCGGAGGATGTTTTGCTTCATGTCGATAACACATTTTCTATGAAAATTGGCGGAACAATCTATGAAGTCACCACCTATTTTAACCCGGACGGGAAGCAGACCGTACTGGAACAGTTTGCGGAACTGTTGAAGCGTAAAAACTTCTGATCCGCACATTTCACAATATCGACCGGGCATAGTAAACTATACTTGCCTTTGCTATGCCCGGTTGTCTGAAAGGAGAAAAAAGTATAATGACAACAGCAAATAATATGACAGGGCAAA
>JAZQPN010000180.1:0-11287 GCA_045628585.1 Bacteroidales bacterium
TCGCGGAGCGAGAACCTCTCTTTCACTGGCGTGTGGTTTTCATTCCAGGCGCGGATATGAATCTCAGGATTTTCGTTGCGCAAATCGACAAGCAGGAAAAGATAGCCCACGTCGCCATACACGTTCGAGAAATACTCCTGACGCATCTGCACGCCGAAGACATCCGAAGCGTTTGTGGCCTGACGGAATTCGGTTTCAGTGAAATTGAGGTTGATGTACTCCCTCCTATTGAAATGGCTTTCAAGTTTTTTCATGTATTCCGACTTCGACTGCCGGCTGTAATACGTGGTGTCGAAAACCATCTCGTTGCGTTTCAGTTTCACCTTGGTTCCGGTAATGATGAGAGCATCTTCAGAGAACACTTTTCTCAGGTAATCGATGCGGCCCAAAGCGTATGCCGTCTGGTAATCCTCCAAGAACGAGAGCAGTGCGAGGCGTGAACTTGAAGGTAGTTCGGAATTGCTGATGATGATTTCCTGGTCTTTTTCGGGCATCATGAAGGCCAGCGATTCGATCTGGTTGTCTTCGTTGAAGCGGAAAGCCACATTCTCGATGAACTTCTTGTTGTTGGAATAGCTGAACTGCATGGTGATGCTGCGGCAGACTGTCAGGTCGTCGAAATCGAGGAAGACGTAGGTCGGCGTTCCAACGATGACGGCATTGCCTTTCTTGAAAAGTTTCTGGAAACAGTCGTAGCCCTCGGCGGTGAAATGGTCTTTCACCGAGGCGTACTGTTTGGAGCGGATAGCCGTTTCAACGCGTCCCATCACTTCGGCCATGGCCGTATGGTCGTGCGATGCCACTTTACCTTGCTCCTTCATGGCTTCAATGCTTTCGCTCATTTTTGCTTCGTTTTCCTTTACCTTTTGAGGGACGGCAGACTTCGCTTTCAGCGGACAGCGTTTGGTGGCAGCCGAGAAAGTCTTGTTGTCGTGCTTTACACGCTCCCAAACGTCGACAGGGGTTTCGTTTTCGTCGTATTTGTAGATGCAATGCAGGGTCAAGGCATCCGACATTTCTCCGGTTTCTACATAACCCACGCCATCGTTGACGCGCACACCTTCGGTCCAGCCATTGCCCGTATTGGTCTTGAAATCGAGGCTAGTGACCTTTTCCTCGCTGCCATCGTCTTGGCGATAGGTGAACAGCAGCTTGACTTTGTAGCTTTTCTGGAACTCGTTGAGTTTTTCCTCCGTCACATCGGTTGCCGAAACTTGCAGATTGTCAAGAATATGCGTCAGCATGGCTTCGAGCTTCACTAAAGCCGGCTCCTCTTTTCCCTTGACTGTCAAGGTGAAATCGGTGTCTTTGGCAAGCACATAACTCCAATAGAAATACTTGAGTGCATCGCCTATGCGCAAGGTTTCCATCGAGCGCATGCCGCTTTCATAATAGCTGCGCATGTTGTCCTGACGTTCCTCAAAAGCGGCTTTTTCCTGGTTGGCCAAATCGGTGAGGATTTTCTCCACCTGATCCTGTCCGATAAAGGCAAAGACCGTGTAAAAATTCGATTTTTTGGATGGAGAGCCAATCTGAAGCGCCGTGTACGATTTCAGGTTCACGTTGGAGAAGGTGCGGGCTGCCATCTCGAACACCCTTTCGCTGTTGATGTCCTTGCCCAAGGTCTTCTCAACCACCTTCAGGTTCGTTTCCGACTTCACCGTGGTCGAAATCTGTTCGCTCAGTTGCTTCACGGCTTTTTTCTTCGCCTCTTCAAGACTTTCATCGAAAGCCTCCGCAAACAGGAATTTCTGGTGGTCGGCCTTCACCGACTCCATTATCTTTCGGTTTCCTTCAATATCCTGAGCATTGACAGTCAGTGAGATAATTATAAAAGCGACAAATAACAGAACCCTTTTCATTTGTACAAAACAGGATTAGACATGATGAATTTTATTTTATGTAACCTGATGGCATTTCATTCCACGAATTACGGCTTGTTTGGAAGAGAAACGCAAAAACGTTTTATTCAAAATCGCGAACAAGACGCACGTTAAAACCGGCATGGCGATCAACCCTATTGTCGGAAGCCAAGGTTTCATAGCCGAAATAGACCGAAAATGCGCCATACTGGCATCCGATTTCACCGCTCCACAAACATGTTGAAGACCAATAGTTTCCCGATCCCGTATTATGGCAGAGCATGGTGCCGTTGCGCATACCCGAAGCCGGCAGGAATACGGCGCCAGCCACCTCCATCTCATTCCATTGTTTCGTTGTATAATGGTTTTCCCATTGTGATGAGCCGGCTTTGAAGGAAAGCCTTGGAGGAAGCGTCCAAATGTCAGGCAGAAGAATCAGGCCGTTGGTGCCTTCCACTTGTCCATAGCCGTAATGATTGTTGCTGTTAGGCCTTCCAAACAGAAGATAATCCCACTCGTCTTTCGTCAGCGTGCGCCATAAGTTTTCGGCATTGCCGCCGTTGCTGATGGCGTTATAGCCCCAGTCGGCCATGCCCGTTTGGTCGCAGAGGTTGCTGTCATTCTGTCCGTAGGCATTGTAGTCAGTCGGATTTGCAGTGGTCGACCAGGGCTGATAGCAGTTTGCTCCGTGCGCATAGCCCGAAGTTCCCCAACCGAACAGGTCAATCCATGCCGTGCTTGCTTCCGCATAAGCCGATGAAACATGTTCATTCGCAATGCTATCGCACACACCCCATTGATTTTCGGAAAAACGCCATGTGTTTGTGGAGGCCTGATGTTGCAAATTGCCTTTCGAGAACCAAACCTTACCACCATTTTCATCGATGGAAAACAAAGCGTTTACGCCACCTTCCGGAACACTGCTTCCATAGGATTGGGTGCTGAAACTCAATTCGTCGCCGTATGAAATTCCCTTGCTGTTAGTGGCGTATGCACGGACATAATAGGTTGTATTGGCTGCCAAGCCGGTCATCAGCACCTTGTAAGGCCCAACACCCGGAACAGAATCGGCTTTCAAATACGAATCCGTATTGACAAAGATGTCGCTTGTGGTCGGATTGGGACTTGTGCTCCAGCAAAACCCTCTGACATTTATGGGTTTATCGCCCTGATCCGTCACGATTCCGCTGCACACAGCCGAATGGATGCCAATTTCCGTAACTTCATTGGTCGAAACAACAGGAAGACCTGACTTTTGTTCAGGTTCCTTCTTGCAACTGCTGGCAACTATCGTCAGCATTGCGGCAATAATCAGAATGTATCTATTCATTTTCTATAATTTATGTCAGATTAATTTTATGGCACTTGCTTCATGCCGCCCTCTCAACAAGTTCAAGGGGGTGAATCCATGAAATCATGAAGCAATAATATCTGCAAAATTACAAACATTTGTCGATTCTGCATCTTACAGAGTAAAAAAACACTACTTTTGCCAAAAATATCGCAAACATGATTGACCTATTCATACAAATTCGTGTCGTCGACATCATTGACATCACTTTGGTAGCGGCCTTGCTTTACGGACTGTATTCCTTGGTTAAAGGCACTACGGCCACCAACATTTTCCTCGGCATCGTGTCCATCTGGTTGATATGGCAAGTGGTGAAAGCACTTCAAATGGAACTGTTAAGCAGCATTTTAGGTGCATTCGTCAGTGTTGGCATCATTGCGCTCATCATCATTTTCCAGCCCGAAATACGACGGTTTCTGTTTACCATCGGCACGCAGGCAAGGAAAAACAAGCTTTCAAAGAAATTTCATCTTTTCCGCTTTCAAAGCAACAGCATTATCCTTGATGCCGAAGCTCTCACGCAAGCCTGCCTCAATATGTCCGACATCAAGCAAGGTGCCCTGATTATCGTCACCAAGCAGAATCAGTTAGACGATATTGCCCTTACGGGTGTCGAAATCAATGCCGACATCAGCAACTCGCTGATTGAGAACATTTTCTTCAAGAACAGTCCGCTTCACGATGGCGCCATGATTATTACCGGCAACCGCATCCGATCGGCGCGTTGCATCCTGCCCGTCACCAAAAAGACCGACATTCCCGGTCATTACGGTCTGCGCCACCGCGCCGCCATCGGCATCACCGAAGAAAACGACTGCTTCGTGCTGGTCGTTTCGGAAGAAAACGGCAATATCAGTTTCGTGAAAAGCGCCAATATCATCACGTTGCGCCGCGACGAAGTGAAGCAAATGATTGAAAAGGAACTGGATTAATCCGCAATTTCGATAAACTTATCGTCGTCGTCCATATAAAGATAGACAAACATCTTGCGATATGGGTCGTAACGGAGGAACAGGGCCGGTTCGCCTTGGCTTTTCTTCAGTTCGTCGGAAATGTAACGGTTCATGAAAGCGTCGAAAGTGTAACCCGCATATAGTTTTCCCAAATAGGACGCGTAATTGTAGACATCCGTAAGTTTCAAAGTATCAATGGAATAATCGTAATTCAAGGCTTGAAACCAGCCTGCATCAGCTTTTGAAGTAAAGTCGTCCAAAAGGTTGTGTTCCACAAACTGCACTGGCAGCCAAGTGCCGTTGTTCAATTCAAACCACGATGCCACATTCACGGCATTAAGGTTATGTTTGTAGAAATTCTCCATCGAATTGTAAAACACATAATCCTCAAACTCAACAATTTGACTTGTAATCTCTGTCCTGGAGAGCATCACCAGCCAATGCACCGAATCGATGATAACATTGTCTGGATTATCAGGGATGTAGACGTTCAGGTTGTAATCGCGCAAACGCTCGGCGTAAGCATTATACATGATGTCGAGAAATTCGTCCTGACTGAAGCCGTCCAGCACCGTAGAATAGCGGTTCAGTTCAATGTTCAGTTTGTTTGTAACCGTTGCTGATTCAGGAAAATAAACGGCAATCTGTGCTCCTTTGCTCTGCTCGACAAACGACTTGGCATATCGCTTTTCAATCGTGCAGCTTGAAAGGAAAAGCATTGCCGCTAACATTATGTTTAATAAGATGTGTTTCATTTTTTTTAAAATTCAGAACAAATTCAACTCCATCTGTTCGCCATCGCCCGACTTGCGGGCATCGTCAGACGTGTCATCAATCTCCAAAGGCACATCAGCTGGATTGATGGTCGGACTTGCCGGTTCTTGGGTTTCAGATCCATCATCAACTTCATTTTCCGGTTCATCGTCAGGCGTTTCGGGTTCAATCGGTTCCAGCCACAAGAAGCTTTCTATTTCCCTAGTTGACAGTCTCTTGCCTTTTGCCTTGTAGCTCTTTATGCCAATAAAATCCTCCACGTTGATTTCATCGTCGGGGAAACTGTTGCCGGCCTCGCTCACCTTGTAGCTGAGCAGCAGGCGCGGAATGATATCGGTGCTCATATCGAGATATTTGGCGCCATCGTTCTCGCCGATAAACGAAATGCGCTGGTTGAGTTTGGTCTCGTTTTCGATGCAGAAACGTTTGAGATACATCTTCTGCGTTTCGCCCTCAATGTAAACAACGGAGAAGATTTCTTCGGGGTCGAACTTGCGGATGTCGATCAGGTCGTCGTCGAAATGCGTGCTGAGGTCGAAGCCGCAGAGCTTGAAATCGCCGTTGGCGCAAATCTGTAAAATGCGGTCATCGCCCTCAAAGGCGCCAATGTATTTGCCGCGCTTGTCGGCATTGAGGCGGCGCACCGTGTCGTCATACCAAATGTCGCGTGCCGTCAAGGTCGAAACGCCATCTTCGCGCTTCGAAATCTCTTTGATGCTGTATTTGGTGAGCTGGTTGCCACGGCTTCCCCTACCCTTCACGGCCAAGTCAGCGAAACTATAATCCGTGACTTTGGTTTTCTGATTCATCAGCCTAATGACCACCTTGATGACTTCCGCCTCGCCATTCGGATTGGCCGAGAAATACATCACTTTTGAGTTGGGTTTGCCTTGGGTGAGGTCATATTCCTTATCGCGCGTGACGCCCGTCACCGAGAAGCGTTTCACGAAATACGGACCGCTCTTGCCGTCACGATACACCGCATTGTAAGTCATTCGGTCATCGTTTTTACGGAAAACGCCGACATGAATCAGTTTCTGACCCACAAACAGCTTAGGCTGCAATTTCGTGACAAGATAAGTTCCGTTTTCGCGGAACACGATAATATCGTCAATATCAGAGCAATCGCTGACAAATTCGTATTTTTCCTTCTCTTTTTCGCGCTTCAGGCCGTCGCCCGTGCAAACGAAACCATCTTCCTTGTTGACATAGAGTTTTTCGTTGTTGGCAGCCACGGCAGCAGCCGAAATGTTGTCGAAATTGCGGATTTCTGTCTTGCGTTCGCGGCCCTTTCCGTATTTCTCCTTGATGTGCAGGAGATAATCGATGGTATAGTCGACGATATGGTCGAGGTTGTATTTGGCTTCCTCCATGCGGGTCTCAATGTCAGCCAACTGCTCATCGGCTTTCTTGAGGTCGAACTTCGAAATCTTTCGGACTGGCTTTTCGCAGAGTTTCTCCACATCATCGCGCGTAACATCGCGTTTCAGCAATTTGCGGTAAGGGTCAAAACGACGCTCAATGCCAGTGAGTTGGTCTTCCCAAGTTTCGTAATCTTTCTTTTCCAACTCCTTATAGATACCTTTCTCGAAGAAAATCTTTTCCAGCGAAATCCAGTGCCAGCTGTCTTCCAGTTCGCCTATCAGAATGCAAAGTTCCAAACTCAGCAGTTCCATGGTGCGGTCGGTGCTGAGACGCAGGATTTCCGAAACGCCCAAAAATGCCGGATGGTCGTTGACAATAACGCAGGCATTGGGCGAAACCGAAACCTCGCAATCGGTGAAGGCATACAGCGCATCGATGGTCTGGTCAGGCGAAACGCCAGGATTGAGATAGATGACGATTTCGCAGTTTTCAGCCGTATTGTCGTCAATTTTCTTAATCTTGATTTTGCCCTTGTCGTTGCCTTTCACAATGCTGTCGATCACGCTGCCTGTCGTCGTTCCGTATGGAATTTCGTTGATTACCAGCGTTTTCTTATCCAATTGCGAAATTCGGGCACGTATTCTGACGCGACCGCCACGCAGACCGTCGTTATAGTTGGTGACATCCATCAGGCCGCCCGTCGGGAAATCGGGATAAAGCACGAAAGGCTCGTCTTTCAGGTAGGCAATGGATGCATCTATCAGTTCGTTGAAATTATGCGGCAAAAATTTGGAAGCCAAGCCCACGGCAATGCCTTCGGTGCCTTGCGCCAAAAGCAGCGGGAACTTGACAGGAAGCGAAACAGGCTCGGCATTGCGGTTATCGTATGAGCGTGTCCAATCGGTAGTCTTATGATTGAAAACCACCTCTTTGGCAAACTTCGAAAGGCGGGCTTCGATATAACGCGGAGCAGCGGCATCATCGCCCGTAAGGATATTGCCGAAATTACCCTGCATGTCGATAAGCAGGTCTTTCTGAGCGAGTTGCACCAAGGCATCGCCAATGGAAGCATCGCCGTGAGGGTGGTATTTCATGGTGTTACCCACGATGTTAGCCACCTTGTTGAAACGGCCGTCGTCCAATTCGTCCATCGAATGGAGGATGCGGCGCTGCACGGGCTTCAAGCCATCCTCGATGGCCGGCACGGCACGCTCAAGGATGACATACGAGGCATAATCAAGAAACCAGTTCTCGAACATCCCCTTGATGGGAACCACACGAAACTCTTTTTCCTGACTGTCAGTATCCTGAACGGCACCTTCACCGCCATTTTCCAATTCTTCGTTATCTTCAATATCCATATAAAAACTCTTGTTTTTGCCGTAAAATAGGTTTAAGGGTGCAAAGATATGAATTTTTTGCTGAAAAGCATTTCATTAATGAATGTTGCCTTGAACCTAAAAAAAACGAGTTATCGCCAGGTATTTTCAGTTTTTATATGGCGACAACTCGATTTTATGGATGTCTTACATGAATGAAGCCATGGATTCAAGTAATGCTTGAATAATAAGCCGTAACACATCTATACATTAGCCATTGTTTTCTTGTTGAACGCGAATTGCCACAAATTATCATAAATCAAAGTGAATTAACTGATATACATCTAATTATAGCCTTCAATATTTTGTTTCATTTATGAAAATTTGCGTTTCGAAAAAACAGCTTTTATCGTTACGTCATAGTTTTCCCTTAAATGACATGAAGTGAAACCCGCAATTTCATCACCCCATCTTGCTTCGCTTAATCAGGTAATTGGTAAGAATCTGGTTGTAATCCTTATTGATGTCAGCCTCAACATAATCGATTTGATACTGATAGCAATGCCGCAGAATGGCTTCCTTGCGCTCGGCCATCAGTCTTCTGTAAGTGTCCTGAACCTCAACGGGATTGAGCTTCAAGGTCTCGCCCGACTCCAAATCGACAAAACGGTACGGACGGTTTTCGAAATCGAGGTTCTGCTCCAAGTCGCCATCGTAGACATGGAACAAAATCACCTCGTGCTTATTATATTTAAGGTGTTCCAAAGCATCGAACATCTTGCTGAAATCCTCCATGTTGTCGAGCATGTCGGTGAAAATCACCACAAGGCTGCGCCGATGCGTCATTTCGGCAATCTGATGCAGGCATTGCACCGTTGATGTCGTCTTGGCTTTGGTCTTGTCGTAGTTTTCAATCAAGCCTTCCAACTGACTGTAGATAAGTTTGTTGTGCACGGCAGATGACTTTGCCGCTTCGTGAAAGGCGATGGTTTCGTCAAACAAATCCAAGCCAACCGCATCACGTTGGCGGCGCATCAGTTCCATCAAGGATGCTGCTGCATAGACGGAAAAAAACAATTTGTTAGGATGCTCGAAATCAATCTTCTGGCGCACCGGAAAACACATGCTCGAACTTTGGTCGATGACCAGCTGACAGCGCAAGTTGGTCTCCTCTTCGTAGCGTTTCACGAAAAGTTTTTCGGTACGGCCATAGAGTTTCCAGTCGATATGGCGGATCGGTTCGCCGGAATTGTAAAGCCGATGCTCTGCAAACTCCACCGAAAAACCATGGAAAGGGCTTTTGTGCAGACCCGTAATGAAGCCTTCGACAATCTGTCGCGCCAAAAACTCCAGACTGCCGAATTGCGTCAAATGGTTCCTATCGATGGAAAAATCCGTCATCGAGTGTATACCTGCTTTAAAATGGGAGGCCGTCATTCCGGGCTTGACCCGGAATCCCCTGCGCTAAACGGCTTTCTTTGAATGGGGAAGTCCATGCAAGCAAGTCCGTTAGGCTCAGGAGATTCCCGCCTTCGCGGGAATGACGGCTTCGCGTTTGGGTTTAGAACAATTTCTCGAGCTTCTCGACGAAAACTTTCTTAGGAGCAGCGCCGACATTCTTGTCAACAACCTGACCGCCTTTGAAATAAAGGACCGACGGGATGTTCATGATGCCGTATTTAGCGGCTGTAGCATTGCAATCCTCGACATCGCATTTCACGGCAATCATTTTGCCTTCGTATTCTTCAGAGATTTCTTCCACGATAGGTTCAACCTTCTTGCAAGGGCCACACCATGTAGCGCCAAAGTCAACCATTACAGGGAGTTCCGATTTCAGGACGACTTCTTCAAACTTGTCGTCAGTCATTTGTATTACTGCCATAGTTTTATAATTTTAAGTTCGTAAATTTGATGCGCAAAGATATAAAAAGTTGGAGAAATAAAGCGAAGTTTTGTAATTTTGTCTGGCTCATCTTTTGGAACAACGAAATATGGCATGTGATGCTTCCACAATGCAATGGCAACAGCCATTCGCTGTTTTTTGCACATTTAGCTTTCCATAATCAGTTGATTTTCAAAAAACATTGTATTGAAAAAGCCGACGCAATGCGCCGGCTTACCTATTTTCTGAATATGAACTGCATCAACGGATTCTGTCCATCGAGCGCACCTTCTTAATGTCTTTCTTCAGGCTGCCTGCGCCCATCATGACAATCAGCAGGGCGAAAAGCGGCAGAAAAGCACCGACCTTGAAATGCGGCAGTGCATTTAAAGGTTTGCCCACGGCCCTGATGTAATAGGCATAAACCAAAGCTATCCATGCCACAACAACGACCACATCGATGCAGGCAATGCGGTGAAGCTTCTGGAACTGCGCCATTTTCACGGCTTTGACAAGACTGATTGAAAGATAAAGCCCCAGCAAAACGGCAGTCACCGTGAGGACCAAAACCGGCAAAGCAAACATTTTTCCGAATGGAATCTCAGCTCCTGGAACAATGGATTCGATTCCGAAAGCGTTGAAAACCAAATTATTAAGTTCTCCATCGTAAGTAGCCAACGGAATAAAAAAAAGCAGCGCAAAAAGCAACGCCGACATGAAAAACATAATGGATTGAAATCTTTGTGACATGATTATAACGTTTAAAATTCGTTGCAAAAATACAAAAATCAATAAAAAAATTGTCCTTTAAATAAAAATGTATATTTTTGCAACGCTTTTAGAACGGTAAAACGTCAAAAATCCGTTCTTCAAATAAAAGAATTCCAACATACAATTTCTTGATTTACTTTCCGCAAGGAAACCTTGAATCCCAATTCTATGTATACCATTTATGAATTAAACGAAAAGTCATTGGACGACCTGAAGATGATTGCCATCGAAATGGGCATTGATGACGAAAAGAAAGACAAAAGTCAGCTGGTTTACGACATTCTGGACGGTCAGGCCGCACACCCCGACATAAAGAAACCGAGTGCAAAGCCAAAGAAGCAAGAGCCTGAAAAACAGAAGCCTGCGCAAAAAGAGCAGAAAGTGGAAGTGAAAGCAGAGCCTAAGAAAAACAAGGAAGAAAAGCCTGCCGAAGTCCAAGAGGAACAGCCTCAGCAGCAAAAGCGCAACAAACGTCCGCGCATAGCTCACGGCGGCAATGCCGACCAACCGGAAAAGGCTTTCTCGACCCGTCCTTTGGAGACCGAAAAACCGCAGGAAAAGACTGATACGTCCAATTCGGACGAGGCAAAACCGCAACCAGCAGCCGAGCCTGTTGCCAACGACAATCCCGAAGTCAAGAGCGAAGTGGGCGAGTCAAAATCAGAAAAGAAGAAATTCAGCAAAAACGATAAGTTCAAGCAAAAGAAAAAACATCAGGCAGAGGCACAAAACACCAATTCCGTTGTCGATGAAGACGCCGTGATGATGCAGCAGGACGGAAGACCTGAAGTGCAGGAAATTGAGGCAGATGATTCTATAGAAACTTTTGAACCTTCTGAAACCCCTGAAACTTCAGAAACCACCGAAACACCTGACACTCATGAATCATCAGATACAGCCGAAAAGCCGAAAGAAATACCTGCTGAAAGACCCGAAAAGAACCAGCGCGACGAGCTGCTGAGTCAATTCGATGGCGTGGTGCAGGCCGAAGGCGTTCTGGAAATCATGCC
>JAZQPN010000181.1:0-17005 GCA_045628585.1 Bacteroidales bacterium
GCCAAACAATAAATTTCCGTAATTTTGTCCTCTGATAATAACATAGCGTGTTTTTTTGTTTACTTTAACACTACAAATATACGAAAAAAATCGCTATGTTATTCTTTTTCAATCAGTTATTTTATATCGAACTCACGTTAAAATATAAATCAACACTGAAATCTCCGACATTCAATTCTTGTTCTACAAAAACGATGTCAATACCAACGGACTCATTCAACAGTTCAGGTTTCTCTTCCTTAGCTAACCAAGGTGTAAAAACTTTCGCTTCTTGTTTCCGGATGGTTAGAAGATCAGATGTTTTTCAAGTTTACCAAGTGTCATGTAAATGTGCTTCTCGTAGTTTTCTTATTGTGAATTGTCATATTTTGGACACAAAAATAATAACAAAAATGTAATAACGATCAAATGGAACAAGAAAATTTGAAATCAGAGGAGGATTTTTCTGTGTGCCTGTGCTATGGATGAGTGTCGGTTTTTGTGCTGTATAATTTGCCTGAAGACCAGGATATTTCGGCCTCGGTCTGTACCATTGATGAATTAGAACTGCTGACGGGTTTCGATTTCTACCACAATCTGGATGACAAGACCGAGAAACGTGTTGAAGCCAGCATTGATTGGAAATATTGGAAAGGCGTTGGGATAGTCCCTTGATAGGATAACATGCAACTATTTTGGCAATAATATACTTTTTGACCCATAGCGGTTCATCTTATCAGCGTCCGTCAGGCAAGGACTTGCATCAGCAAGGCCACATTCGCCCGATTCGCGGTTCTTTCTCAACGTCTGGCAGGAAAGGACACTGCAATCCAATTTGTAACCACGATTGTTTTTTCGACCGCGAATTATACGAATTTAGCGAATAAGGAATCCGCTTCGCGTATTCCATGACTTCGTCGAGGGTCTAAGTGGTTCTTGCTCTGAGACCAGCAGGCAGGGCTTTGCGTCAGCAAGGCCCATTCGTGCGGATTCGTGAAATTCGTGGTTCTCTTTATCTGCGTCTGGAAGGCATTTGTTTTTCGGTTTTCGCATCTCCGATGCTTTGCCGGGTACGAATCGAGCGGTTGCAAGATTCAGAACCTGATAAACAAAGGTTTTGTAGGTTATGAATGTTTTGGCTATTAAAAGGTCAAATTAGTTATTTTGTTTTTATTGGCACCAATAAATTCAAATATTTGTGTATTTTTGTGGCATAAAACAACACTCAAAATTGTAATGCTATGAAAAAGAAAGCACAACAACATCTTTTGGTTTTGTTGGCTATGCTGATGGTCACATTCTTCGTGTCGTAGAAAGGGAAAATAGGCAAAAAGAAAATTTGACAAATACATAATTTGAAAAAGCATTAGCAGATTTCTTATTTCCGAAAGAATTATGCAAAAGAAATGTAAGATGCTCACGCGACCAGTGTGGACTTTATTTATTATCTAATGTGCGGTTAAAACCCCGCAATTATTGCGGCTACTTTAGTTTGTATAAAAGTATTAATTTTGCGGCATGACAAATTACAGGACAGGATCACATACGGTGACGAATTTGACATGCCACATGGTGTGGGTGACGAAGTACCGGTATCCAGTATTGACGGGCGATGTACATAGGCGCTGCCGCGACATATTGGTACAGGTATGCGACAGCGAGAACGTACGGATATTGAAAGGCGTGGTGAGCAAAGACCATGTCCACATGCATGTGGAATATCCACCATCGATAAGTATAAGTATGCTGGTGAAGAAGCTGAAAGGAAGGACATCACGGTATTTGCAGGAGGAGTTTCCAATGTTAAGGAAACGATATTGGGGTCAACACTTTTGGGCGATAGGATATGGAGCGTGGAGTACAGGAGAGATAACGGACAAGATGGTTCAAGACTATCTTGAGCATCACAGAGACGTGCCCAATGGGGATGATTCGTGGATATTGGAGTAGGAAATTTCATTTCCGAGGTTTTTAAAACCTCTGGACAGTCCAGAGTGGTTTAGTTCTTATCATAAGGCAACGCCAAACGTCTTGGAAAGCGGAAACGAGTTGGGTTTCACGCTTTTTTTATGCCTTTTTGCGAAATGAACGGTGAAACAAACGCCGAAAAACGCTTTTAGTACGATATGGCACGCAGTGGCACAACATGAACGAGCAGCGAAATGCTATAAACCATAGTTTTGCAAAAATCGAGATATGCACATAAAATGATAGTAATTTATATTACACCAAATTTTCATATACTTGAAGTCGTTTTTTTGCTATTTTTGCAGTCCTTTTTGGAAGCAAAATCAACAAAATAACATTTCAATAAAATGAGAATCAAACATTTAATTAAAAAAGGAGCATTAATTATGCTTATGTTATTCTGCGCTTCATTCGCCGGATGGAGCCAAAATGCGGAATATCTTTTTTTTGACGGTCTTAAATTCGGCATCATGGAAGACAACAAAATCGCATTGCTTGGACCTGATGAGAATTTTTCAGGTGGCGTCATCGAACTTCAGGATACGTATCTCAATCCTGCAAACAATGTCACCTACACTTTGGTAATGATTTTTAATGAGGCATTTAAAAACTGCACTTCCTTGACAACCCTAAACATCGACAAGGCTGCACATTTGCGAACCATTTGGGACGAAGCCTTCTATGGTTGCACCAATCTTACCGGCAGCATCAACATTCCTTATCACATGCAATTCATTGGCAGCAGCGCTTTCTATGGCACAGGTATCACTATGGTAAATTGCTATGCCCCTAACCCGCCAACTTTGGGAAGAGACGTTTTCCCCAGCAACGCCGAGATAGAAACCGTGAATTTCATGACTTATAAAAACAATGATTCATGGAACGCTTACACCCTGGAAGCAAACAGCTTCTCTAGATGTCCCACCGAGTACGATATTTTCTACATTTACAATTACCTAGATATCATTGACAATACTGTGGAGTTATATAGAGTAAGTCTTGATAACAGAGGTTACCACATTGTTCATCAGCAACCTCTTAGGTTCTATTGGGAGAATATTACTGTTCCTGAAACGGTTACGGAAAACAACACGGCTTATTCCGTGGTTTCAATTGCCGACGGTTTGTTCGGAACTGACCCCGGCGTTGGGAGTACAGATTTTTTTGAAAATATCACGATAGGCAAAAACGTTACCCGCATCGGCAACGCCGCATTTAAGGGATTGAGAAGCAGAGACTCTCATGGTGACGTCTCTGAAATGAACCTGACATTCCAGTCCGGTTCACAGCTTGAATACATCGGCGATGAAGCATTTGAAGGTTGCGCCGACATTAAGGTCCTGGACTTGCCTACAGGTGTCAAGCATATCGGCAGCCAAGCCTTTAAGGATTGCACCGGCTTAGTAGGCTCCCTGGTCTTGAGCGAGGCCGTGGAAGAAATCGGTGACGAGGCTTTCAGCGGATGCAGCAATTTCAGCAAAGTGGAATGTTGGAACCCTGAGCCTCCTGTTGCCGGTCAAAACGCCTTCCAAGGCCTTACCGACAAAACACTATATGTGATGGACGCAACGCCTTACACCGCAGACGGCAATTGGGGCGGTTTTGAAAATATTGAAAGCTTTGGTATCACTTTTGAGGGTCCAAAAATTAGCAATTGCAAGAACTGTTATAGGGTTACAAGCCAAAACACGGTCGAAGTGTACGGCTTTATCACTTCCGGCGATTACCCGAGTTACGCTAAAATCAATATCCCAGACGAAGTGACTTACGGCAGGCAGACTTACCTGGTTACTTCAATTGGCGAAAATGCATTGAACCTTAATCATTTAGACAATCCACGCATCGAAAACATCACCATCGGCAAGAATGTCAGGATTATCAAAAGGCAAGCCTTCATTTGGACAACGAACAAGAACAGTTATCTGCATATCACTTTTGCACCCGATTCCCAATTAGAGGAAATCGGTGATGAGGCTTTCCGCGACGCTAACAGTTACGATGGCATCCTCATACTTCCAAAGTCATTGAAAAAAATAGGCAAAAGAGCTTTTTACGTCTATGGGTTAAACAGCTCTCTAAAAATGTCGGCAATCTATTGCCTCGCCCCGACCAAACCCCAAGTTGGCACTAAAGCCTTTGAAATGCATATCGGGCTTACTTCAGATTTGCTTAACGTTCCACTATACGTGTTAGATGTCGAAGAATACACCATCCCGTCAAATTGGGGTGATATCCAGAAAATTTTGCCTTACTCATTCAACGACGACTATTTCGATTATACATGCACTTCCAACAGCACCGTGGCCATCACAGGTTACAGAAAGACTGATCCTGTAATTGATTTTGACCAAATAATAGACGAAGCCGTCTTACTTCCATTGGATAACTCACCGATGAATGTGACGACGATTGCCGCTCATGCCTTTGAAAACAACACGACTTTGACAGAAATAAAAGGCCTGCCTTTAACAGTTGTCTTTATAGGCGAAGCTGCTTTCAAAGGCTGTAGCAACCTGACCACCGTCAGCGTCTACAGCAATCTTACGGGCATAGGCGACAGCGCCTTTGAAGACTGCACATCATTAACAGGCCTGACTTCGTTTCATCCTTCCCTCGGCATTGAAACCATCGGGGCAAAAGCCTTCAAGGGCTGTGCTTCGCTGACCAGCTTCAATCTGCCAGCCCTCACAACCATTGGCGACAATGCCTTTGAAAACTGCACATCGCTTGCTAATGTCAGTATGCAAGAGGGTCTCATTTCCATCGGTGCCGGAGCCTTCAAAGGTTGCGCTGCACTGACCCGCCTTAACCTGCCGGAAGGCATTACTGCCATTGCTGCTGAAACCTGCTCGGGCTGCACCGCATTGACTCACATCGAGTTCCCAAGCACCCTCACATCCATTGGCGACCGTGCTTTTAAGGACTGCCTCGAAATCATGCATATCTTTTCTCATGCCATCGAAGCTCCTGCAGTTGGCGAGGATGTCTTTTACGAACCATCAGGATTACATTGGGGCAATCTCATTATTTCCACGCCGGTTGTCACAAATTACCGTCCTTCTGAAACACATATCGGGCAAGGATGGGCTGGCTTCATCAAATCGGTTTTCCACCAAGCCGACTATTACCTCAACGGCATCAAATACTCCCGTTTGAGCAACACGGAAGCCATGCTGTCGGAATACCAGGACTGGAAACTCAGTGGTTCGTTTACAATTCCCGAGACCATCACTGACGGTGACAACACGATGACCATCACTCGCATCAGCGATCACGCATTCCGTATCTGCCAAGATATTACAACCATCACATTGCCCGAAACAATTCACACTATCGGCAGTTTTGCCTTCAATTCATGCAAAAGCTTGACTGACATCAATTTTGATGGCAATGTCTCTGCCATCGAATCAATGACATTCAACTTCTGCGAGAATCTGAGCAACGCAACCGCCCAACGTTTCATTAAAAACGCAACCTCAATCGGCACAAACGCATTCTACGAATGCCGAAACATTACCGAGATAACCTTCAATCACGGCATCACTTCCATCGGCAACCAAGCATTCGACAACTGCCCATTGACGCAGGTCATTTGCAATGCAAGCACAAAGCCTTCGGCTGGCAACCTCTCCTCCAACCTGACGGAAAATGCAAAAGTGTTCATACCAGAATGTTACGGAACATGGGGCGGCATACCTGAAGCAAAACTGGTTAAGGTGGCCAACTTCGAGCTTTGCGAGGGAAATCCATGCATCCATTACCAGGGCAACTGGCTGCAAGATGCACCACAAGCGAACGACTACATCTATTTCCTCGACGATTATACCACGACAGGCAGCGGCAGAATAAATGCAGCCTTGCTGTCCGTCAATAGCGGTGTCGTACTAAACAACAACCGCATTTATGCCGGCAGCACCTTTATTGAAGATGGCGCACAAATGATTTACAATGTGAGCGAGTTGCTTGAAAATGTGACCATAAGAAAGAGCATCAATGCGTTCACACCAGGAGCGAAAGACGGCTATTATGCCATCACTTGTCCGTTCTTATCTGGCTACACGAACAACCTGACCGCAGGCGAAGGCGATTATGACCTTTACTACTATGACGAGCCAACGCACTATTGGATGAATTACAAGCAGGAATCCACTGGATTTTTCCATTCTTGCAGAGGTTTGCTTTACTCCTCAGCTGCTGACAGAATGATTCAATTCACAGGTTCCTTGTTGCCAAGCTTCGGCCGGAGCGAAATGCTATGTCAGGAAATGTCATATACGGAAAATCTCGATGTCTTGCGTGGCTTCAACCTGATTGGTAACAACAACACCTGCGATGCAGTTGTGGCCGACGGACGTCCGTTCTATGTGATGAACGAAACTGGAACCGGCTTCGTGTTAGGCAACGTGGTGAAGGCTTGCGAGGCAGTACTCATCCAAGCCATTGCTGATGACAATGGCAAATTCCTGCAATTCGAAGCACCAAACAGCACCAGGGCAAGCCAAGCTAAGATTGAACTTGCCGTTGGCAACGGGGAGCAATCGCTCATCGACAATGTGCGCATCAATTTCGGCAGCAAGGCACACATGAACAAATTCTACCTGAACGAAGGTCACACCAAACTTTACATTCCTCAAAGCGATGAAGAATTTGCCGTCGTTTCGGCAGAATCCGTTTCGACAGGCTCAACAAGCATCTCGGAAATGCCAGTCAATTTCAAGGCTGAAAAGGATGGCAAATACACAATTAGCGTGAATGTGGAAAACCTAGATGTGGACTATCTGCATCTTATCGATAATCTGACCGGTGCCGATACCGACATGATGGCCGCCGCTTCGATAGGCTCAGCGAGCTACACTTTCGATGCCAAAACAGACGATTATGCCTCGCGTTTCAAACTGGTGTTCAGCGTAAACGGCGATGCCGCTTCGACAGGCTCAGCGGGCGACTTCGCTTTCATCAGCGACGGCAACCTCGTCATCGACAATATCGAAGGTCAGGCCACATTGCAAATCATTGATGCACTTGGCCGCGTGGTCAGCAGTGAGATTGTCAGCGGAAGCTACAACAAAGCACTTAATGTTACACCAGGCCTCTACATTCTCAACCTCAACGGAATGACACAAAAAATTGTAGTTGAGTGAGGAGTTAGGAATTAGGAGAATTCAGTAAAAATAATAAACACGCAATAAAATGAAAAAGTTAGTATTGACAATAGCAATCGTATTCGGAATGGCATTCGGTGCATCGGCACAGTATTTTGACAACAACGTCCAATCCCAGGGCGGTGGTCTGTTTGGCCGTGGCGAAGCACGCGATGGTGCCGCTGGTGGAAATAATGTTTCATCGCCACTATTGCCCGCCCACGGACAAACCACCAACCAGGATGCCGCACCCCTTGGCAGTGGCGCCCTGCTGTTCATCGGCTTCGGCGCAGCCTACGCCTTGAGCAAGAAAAGCAAGAGGTGAACTTATTGATTCATTCGGATAAAATGAAAAGCCTTGGCCGTGTGGTCAAGGCTTTTGCTTATGGGATTCGACTAAAAGTGCATTATCCTGAAGAAGGTTTCCTTTGCAGACTGTCAGTGGTATCCTTCCAGCTTACGGCCTCCAGCCAACCAATGGCAAGTAAGGCTGGGTTGTTAAACTCATTCCAGGATTGACGGCAAAAAGTCAATTTATATCAGTATTAATCAGTAAAACCGAGTCAACCTAAATCAGGAAAACACATATCCAATCTCTTTTTTTTCTTTCCTGTCCGATTCCCCCTAATCGGGGATCATCGGGTTCCGCATCTCCGATGCTCTGCCGGGTATGAATCGAGTGGTTGCGAGATTCAAAGGTGGATTGAGAAAGGTTTTGCGGGTTTTGTATGTTTTGGTTTTAAAAAGGTCAAATTGTATATTATTGCCAAGATTTGTGTCAGATTTGTTTCCAAAAGACAAATAATTTCTACTTTTGCACATCAAACGACAAAAACAGCAACGGTTATGGGACAGAAACTGCCAATCGGGATACAGAGTTTTGAAGACCTGAGAAACAAGGAATTCAAATATGTGGACAAGACAGCCATCGTTTACAAATTGGTGACCGAAGGCAAGTATTATTTTCTGTCGCGTCCGCGCAGGTTCGGCAAAAGCCTGCTACTGAATACTTTTGAGTCGTATTTCTTGGGAAAGCGCGAGCTTTTCAAAGGCCTCGCCATCGAGCAGTTGGAACACGACTGGACGGAATATCCCGTACTGCATTTGGATTTGAACACGCAGGTGTACGACAGTCCTCGGGCACTTGATGACATTCTCAATGAACATTTGTGCCGTTGGGAAAATTCATTTGGCAGCAATGTTTCTGAAAATTCGCTTGGTTTGCGTTTTATGGGTATTATCCGTCGCGCCTACGAGAAGACTGGCCGTCAGGTTGTGATTCTGGTCGACGAGTATGACAAGCCTATGCTTCAGGCCATCGGCAAACCGGAGCTTCAGGAGGCCTACCGCGCCACGCTGAAAGGCTTTTACGGTGCCCTCAAGTCGATGGACGGCTGCATCCGCTTCGCTTTTCTTACAGGTGTCACCAAGTTTGGCAAGGTGAGCGTCTTTAGTGATTTGAACAACCTGAATGACATTTCAATGGATGCTGCGTTTCACGACATCTGCGGCATTTCCGAACAGGAACTTCGTTCGAATTTCGAAACGGAAGTGTCGGAGCTTGCAGCTAAGTTAGGCAAGTCTGTCGAAGATACCTATGCCGAACTTCGCGAGAATTACGACGGCTATCATTTCAGCAAGGAAAATTTGCCCGGCATATATAATCCGTTCAGTTTGCTCAATGCATTTTATAAAGGTGAGATTGGTGCATGGTGGTTCGAGACCGGCACGCCGACTTACCTCATGGAACTGCTCAAGCAACACGACTATGTCCTTCCTGACCTGGAGCACGAGGAACCCGATGCCGACACGCTGAACAGCGTCGATATTGCATCATCCAACCCGATTCCCGTCATCTACCAGAGCGGCTACCTGACCATCAAGGGCTATGACCCTGACTTTGAGCTGTATCATCTGGGTTTTCCGAACAGGGAAGTAAAACAGGGATTCCTGAAATACCTCATGCCTTACTATGCCAACACGGTGCAAGGCAAGTCGGGCTTCGAAATCAGCCGTTACGTGCGCTCGCTGCGCGAGGGACACATCGAGGGCTTCATGCCACGCCTGCAGTCCTTCCTGAGCGCCTGCCCCTACGAGCTGGAGCCTGCGCAGAAACGCCATTTCCAGCGCGTGATGTTCATACTCACTTCCTTGTGTGGCTATTACGTTGAAATTGAGGAACACACCAACAAGGGCCGCATGGACATGACCATCAAGACAAAGGATTACATCTACATTTTCGAGTTCAAGTTCAACAAGTCGGCGGAGGAAGCCCTGGCGCAGATTGATGAAAAAGGCTACGCCGAGCCATTCCTGAGTGACGGGCGCAGTATTGTGAAGGTAGGCGTGAACTTCAGTACGGCTTGCCGCAACATCGACCGGTGGATTGTCGCGTGAGAAGATAGGTGGAAAATAATTTTCTCAAAAAAAATCCTTTGCATTTTCAGAATATTTGTATTTTTACCAATTCAATTTGACAACAAGAATAAATACATAACAATATGAAATTCATTATATCAAGCGTTAAGCTTCTGAAGAGCCTGCAAGCCCTGAGTGGTGTCATCGGCTCAAAAAACAACCTGCCGATTTTGGATGACTTCCTCTTTCAGCAGACCGAAAAAGGATTGAAAATCACGGTTTCCGACCTCGAAGTCACCATGAGCGTGGCCTTGCAGCCTGACATGATGGAAGGCACTGGCGAAGTGACCATTCCGGCACGCATCCTCTTGGACATCATGAAGAATTTCCCGGATGTGCCGATTACCATTTCCGTCAATCTCGACAATCTTGCCGTTGAACTCATCGCCGGCGAAGGCCGTTACAAGCTGGCTGGCCATAAGAGCGATGAATTTCCGCAAGTTCCGCTTATGGAAGACACCCAGATGTGGGAAATCCCAGCAGAGGCTTTGGCCGTCGGTTTCGAGAAGACCGTTTTCGCTACGGGTACCGATGAATTGCGTCCAATCATGTCGGGCGTGCTTCTGGAAATGAATGAAAACTACCTGACTTTTGTCGCTACCGATGCTCATAAACTGGTGCGTTACAGAAGAATGGATATCAAGTCGGACACTCCGGCATCATTCATCATGCCAAAGAAACCTATCAACCAGCTGAAGAGCATTTTGAGCGGTTTTGCTGAAGAAAACGTTTTGATTGAGTTCAACAAGACCAACGCTTCATTCGTTTTTGGCGACTACACTTTGGTCTGCCGCCTGATCGAAGGCCGTTATCCGAACTACGAGACCGTCATCCCGAAGAACAACCCGAACCAGATGCTCATCGACCGTCAGGTTTTCCTGTCGGCCATCCGCCGTGTGGCAGTCTTCTCCAGCAAGGCAACGCATCAGGTGCGTTTCAGAATCTCTGGCCAGGAAATCATCTTGACGGCAGAAGACATTGATTTCTACAACGAAGCAAAGGAACGCCTCGCTTGCAGCTATACGGGCGACGATATGGAAATCGGCTTCAACTCGCGTTTCTTCCAGGAAATGTTGGGTAACACAGGCGCACAGGAAGTGAAACTCGAAATGTCGGCTCCAAACCGTGCTGGCATCCTCACACCTGTTGAAAACGAAAATGAAAACGAAGATCTGCTGATGCTGCTCATGCCTGTCATGTTGAATCAGTAATGTCTTTGCTCCTATATGAAAATGAAAAAGTCCGCTGATCAGCGGACTTTTTGTTTATAGTCTGATTAAACAAACTTTTTACAGTTTCGGACCAGCAGCGACGAGAGCCTTTCCAGCCTCATTTGTGGTGTACTTTTCAAAGTTCTTGATGAAGCGGCCTGCGAGGTCTTTTGCTTTTTCTTCCCAAACGCTTGGGTCGGCGTAGGTGTCGCGTGGGTCGAGAATCTTCGGGTCGACGCCTGGCAGAGAGGTAGGCACTTCAAAGTTGAAGGTAGGAATAGTTTTTGTTTCGGCTTTGTTGATGCTGCCGTCGAGGATAGCATCGATGATGCCACGGGTGTCGCGGATGGAGATGCGCTTGCCTGAACCGTTCCAGCCGGTGTTGACGAGATAAGCCTTAGCGCCTGATTTTTCCATCTTCTTCACGAGTTCTTCACCGTATTTGGTTGGGTGGAGTTCCAAGAATGCCTGGCCGAAGCATGCGCTGAAAGTAGGTGTAGGTTCGGTGATGCCGCGTTCGGTGCCAGCCAATTTGGCGGTGAATCCGGAGAGGAAGTAATATTTGGTTTGTTCAGGTGTCAGGATGCTGACAGGTGGCAACACGCCGAAAGCATCGGCACTGAGGAAGATGACGTTCTTGGCATCTGGGCCAGCCGAAACCGGACGGACAATCTTTTCGATGTGGTCGATAGGATAGCTGACGCGGGTGTTTTCGGTCACGCTCTTGTCGGCGAAGTCGATCTTGCCTTCTGCATCGACGGTGACGTTTTCCAGCAAAGCGTTGCGCTTGATGGCGTTGTAGATGTCAGGTTCGCTTTCCTTGTCGAGGTTGATGACCTTGGCATAGCAGCCGCCTTCGAAATTGAAGACGCCGTTGTCGTCCCAGCCGTGTTCGTCGTCACCAATGAGGAGACGCTTCGGGTCGGTGGAAAGGGTGGTCTTGCCAGTGCCTGACAGACCGAAGAAGATGGCGGTGTTCTTGCCTTCCATATCGGTATTGGCGGAGCAGTGCATGGAAGCGATGCCCTTCAGCGGCAGATAGTAGTTCATCATGCTGAACATGCCTTTCTTCATTTCGCCGCCGTACCATGTGTTCAGGATGACTTGTTCGTGGCTTGTCACGTTGAAGGCAACGCAGGTGCTGCTGTTGAGGCCGAGTTCCTTGAAGTTTTCAACGGAAGCTTTCGAAGCAGTGTAAACGGTGAAGTTTGGCTTGAAGTCGGCCAGTTCTTCAGCGCTTGGCTTGATGAACATGTTTTCAACGAAATGAGCCTGCCAAGCCACTTCCATGATGAAGCGGACGGCCATGCGGGTATCCTTGTTGGCACCGCAGAAAGCATCAACAACATAGAGGTTCTTGTTGCAGAGGGCGTTCTTTGCGATACCTTTCACGGTAGCCCAAACTTCCTGACTCATAGGATGGTTGTCGTTCTTGTAGGCGTCGGAAGTCCACCAAACGGTGTCTTTCGAGTTTTCGTCCATGACGATGTATTTGTCCTTAGGAGAACGGCCAGTGTAGATACCCGTCATCACGTTGACAGCGTTGAGCTCGGTCAAAACGCCTTTGTCGTAGCCTTCCAAAGATGGATCCATTTCATCCTTGAAGAGTTGTTCGTAACTTGGATTGTAGTAAATCTCCTTCACGCCGTTGATGCCGTATGAGGCCAGCGCTTCTCTGATTTCTTCGATGTTTTTTGCCATATTTATTTTATTAATGTAAATCCGTAATTATAATATCACCATTTGGTTTTGCAAAGATAGTGAAACTTTGATAGGATAGGGGCGTATTATGAAAAATAAATTGTTTTACCCTCTATTCTTCAAAAATAAGGTTCCTGACTGATTTGTATATTATAGGTTCTTTACCGTCTGATTCAAAATGATTTGATACGATTCTGATGGTGCCGTGAACCGGGAGCTCATCGGTGCTGTTGGTCGGTTCAATCAGTATCATTGCGCCTTTCGATTCGTTGTTGTAGGCACAGTCGACAAACCGGTTGCTGGAAATGGTCAGGTCGTTCACAGCGCCGCTTTCGTACCAGTTGTTTGCATCGCCGCTGACGAAAATCCCGCTCATTCCGATTTTGTCATACAAATTATTATTAATGAGGGATTTCCTCGGTGTGGTGATCAAGGTGCCTCGGGTGCTTGTTCGGGTGAAGTAGTTGTCCGAAATCTCGACTTCAGGTGTCCAAGTCAGGTTTTCAATGGCAAAATCACCTTCTTGGATTTCAGCCGGAATTGCTTGCCTGACGGTCAAAAGCAATTCCCTGTCTGTCAAACGGCAGACGGAATCTACAACCGTTACGGCAATGGTTTGGAGCGATTTCCGGTTGACGAAAGAGATGGTGTCGCCAGGCCAAAACGCTTGCATCCCGTAGGTCTGATGATGGGCAAACCTGAGTTTCATCTGTTTTTCCGAAACAATGTCATCGAGAACCAAATAAGTTCCGTGAATGTTGATGCAATCATCTTGGGCGCCGCTGAGTCGGCATCCTTGTATCTTGATTTTTCCTGCACATCCGCTGAAATGGAGGAAATCGGCCGACGAAGCGAGAATGCGTCCGCTGCCTTCGCTTGGCTCGAACATTACATCGTTGAAGGAAAGATTTCTGCAAAACTGACTGACGACGCCAATCGCATGCAGAGCGTGGATGCCCATGTCCTCAAATTCCAAGTCCTCGCTTTCAAGGTTCAGCATCCCGACTTGGTCACGGATTCTGTCGCGCACTGTGAGTATGTTGCCCTCTTTGAACGAGGCCGTCTCGCCGGTTTGGATTTTCACGAGGCTGTTTTCAATCTCTTCAGCCTGAGAACTTTGCACTGTGTTCCAGTTGGAGCTATAAGTCATGTGACCCGTTTCGGCATCGTATTCTATGCAATGCGGATGTTCGGTTTTCCAGCCTTCGCCAATCAGTTCCAGTTTCCCTTCGGGAGAGATTTCGTACCATGAACTTTTGTTGAAACGCAGGTAAACATTGGCGGAATCAACCTTTTCGATGAGCATTTCGGATGCGCCAGGCCGTTCGCAATCGATATGGAGGTTCCGCATCTTGATGCCGGAAGAATGTATGATGGCTATCATGGTCTGCTTGCCGTGAAAAATCAGTTCGGCGCCATTGCCTTCAATCGTAAGGTTGTGCTGGTCCTCGATAAGAAGCCCGATGGTCTTGGTTTTCGACGGACACTCGGTTTCGCTGCTTGTGTTCGAAACAAAAATCTCTCTCTTGACGGCATTTTCAGGCCAAAAGTCATATACGCCTTTTTCAAGGTAAAGGATCCGCGCGCCTTTTTCACGGCAGCGTTGCAGTGCCTTGTTGAAATCAGCCGTGACATCGATTCCCGTATTCGGCTTTATGCCAAGGTCTTGCATCCGTACAACGCCATTGTTGCATGAAGTCAGAATTGAGATGAAAATGAAGGCAATAAGAAGATTTGCGTGTTTCATAACTTGCGTATTTAGCCGTAAAAACGGACAATTCAACAACTAAACAAATATCAATTCAACATGTTTATCTTGAAATACTTTTTTCGTATCGCCCATTCGTAAATCAGCCAGATGATGAAGTAACCGTCGGTTACAATTCTGTAAATCAGGTCGATGTTGTCGGGCAGATTGACGAACCAGTGAACGACCATCAATACCAAGTCGATGGTGAAAAGCACGTCCCAAAACTTTTCCTTATCGGTGAAGGTGACTTTGTTTTCGCCTTGCCTGATGTCGATTTCGGCCTCGGCGGAGATGAAAGGAAACATGCTCTGAATGGTGAGCTTGTATTTTCCGCAAGGAATGCCGCTGATTTTCGCTTTTTTCTTCATGATGCAAAGCTGCTGCCCGTTGAAAAGAATCTTGTGCGGAAAACTCATGCCCATCATCGAAGATTTGTCTTCAATTTCAAGGTCGCCTTTCTCAACGATTCCCAAATATTCTTCTATAGACATGACATTCAGGAATTTCGTTGCGCAAGTCCAAATAATTCTGGTGATAGTCTTCGGCAGGGTAGAAGGCCTCGGCTTTGCGAATCCTTGTCGCCACCTGATAACCCATTCCGGTCAGTTCGCCAATGACTTTTTCGGCTGTCGTCTTTTCTTCATCTGAAGCATGGAAAATTGCCGAAAGATACTGACTTCCAATGTCAATGCCCTGGCCGTCGGTCTGTTCAAAGTCGTGTATTTCAAAGAAATACCTTACCAAATCTTCATAACTGACCTTGTCGGAATCGTATTCCACTTCGATGGTTTCGAGATGCCCCGTCGTTCCCGTCTTAACGAGTTTGTAACTCGGATTTTTGACCGAGCCGCCCATGAAACCGACGGTGGTTTTCAAAACTCCGTTCAGGCGTTTGAAATAATACTCCACGCCCCAAAAGCAGCCTGCTGCAAAATGTGCCTTGTTCATCATAACTTTTCCTGCATTGAATAAATACCGCTTAATAGAATCAGTTGACGGTCTTCCTCTTCAAAGGCATAGCCGGCATACATATCGGTGACAACGTGTTTTTCGTTGATGAAATATTTTGTTGGACAGATACTTAGGTTTATGTTTTGTGCATCTTTCTGGTCGATGAGATAGACCTTGCTGTAATTTTTTTGCAACTGCCAAGCGTAATCCATCACTGCGTTTTGGTCATAATCCGCGTTGTTTTCCACGAGGCAGAAAACGTCAATGCCTTCCATTTCATCTTCCAAAGCGCGGATGGCATTGGGAAAATCGACTTCGGCATCGCGCTTGCCCCAGCTGCTGTTGTGTGCGCTGAAAATGACGACGGAAGGATTCTGAATCAGTTTTTTCAGGCGGAATTCCTTCCCGTCAATATCCTTGACCTTGATTTCGGGAATCGTCTTGCCGATGGTGGCACGTTGCATGTCGGTCATAATTCTTTCGTTAATCTCCTGACTTTCGGTTTCCGAGAGGTCGCTTTTGCCTTCGTAATACTTTTCGTAATCGACAGGGATGATGTAATTGTCGTTTCTGCCGCAACCAACCAGCAGAAATGTCGCTAAGAAAGCGAGTAAAACTGTTTTTTTCATGATAACAATCTCAAATCTTTAAATTTTTAAATCTTTAAATCTTAAATTATTAAATATTTAAATTTAAATTATTAAATCTCAAACAACTTCCCAATGCCCGCCTTTGTCAGGACCGACATGCATGATGACGCCTTGTTCCACCAGTTTCTTCATAAGCGTGTGTATGGTCTGCCTCGAGTATCCTAATGCCGCAGCAATGGCCGATTGGGTGATGTTTGGCTTGTTCTTGACGAGCCTCACAATCATCCGCTCTTTCTCGTTGAGCGAAAAAGTCTTTTTGGCAGGTTTGGGAACTGCTCCGTAAGGTGCTTGTGCTTCATGAACCATAAATGACGAACTTTCGGAATCGTTGATTTGATAATATTGGGGCATGTTGATGGTGAACCTGAATTCGTCGCCGTTTTCGATTTCAACTGTTGCGTGGCGGTTGTAAAGCGGAAGATACTGCTTGATTCGGCTCATTCCCTTGCCGACGCCTTCGTAGTAATTCATCAAGCCGAACACATTCGATATGATCGGGTTTTTCCGGTTCGGGCGGAGCGTGTCGAGGTCAACGGCGCCGCGTTGGGTCTGCTTGGTCCAGTTTTCGGTGATGAATCGGTCGGAATAGATGAGTATTCGGCCGGTGTAGTTGTAGTAATATTCGCGGTGAATGCAGAAGTTGGAAATGATTTCGCGGAATATGATTTCGCGCAAGTCGATTCTTCGTCCACCGGTTTCGTCCATCACTTCGGTGTGCCTCATGTTGCGTCTGACGAAATTCATCAGTGTTTCGTAGGTCTCGATCAGGTTGCAAGAGAGACGTTCGCGGTCGTCGTAAAACGATTCGCCGATTTCCTTGGTCGGTGCGATGAACCGTTTGAATGGCTGGCTCCAATAGATGGCATCGGTCTGGTAATAAGGCAAATGCTTCAATATCGCCTCTTCCTTGCCCCAAAGCAGCAGCGCGGCAAGTATGAACCCTTCTTTGCCGGTTTCCGGGTCGCGGTCCCAAAAGCCGGAGTGCTTGAGTATTTCTTCGTTGGTCATCGAGCGCCAGATGTGGTCGGGATGATACACTTTCAGCTCACGTCGGGTTTTCTCGAAGGTTTCTTCGCTGAAGTCGTCCATGGTCAATCCGGGAATCACCTTTTTTTCGCTCGAATAGGCTGACTTTCTGAGAAACATGGCCGAAATCAGATATTGGTTGTCGGTGATGTCCATGTCGCCTTCATCGTTGCGGTCGTAGAAGTGTTTTTTATAGGTGTGCACTTGCGG
>JAZQPN010000182.1:0-1606 GCA_045628585.1 Bacteroidales bacterium
CCCTCCACCACATCGGGATAGGTTTTCTGGTATTCGTTGAAAATGGCGTCATACGCTGTTTCGGCTTTCTTACCACAAACAAACCCTTTCAGTTTCTGATAAGTAGCCACGTTCTTTTCCTTGACCTCGCCGAGTTGGAACACCTTGAAAATCAATTCCGCTTTTTGGAACATGTTGTTTCTCGTGGTCACCGAAACGGCTTCATATTCCGTCTGCAAGCCAATGATTTCCTCATTCAGTTCGGCCATTTTCTTTCGCTTTTTCGACAGGTTCATCACCACGGCAAGCACCGCCGAGAGTGCCGCTAAAAGCGATAAGGAAAGCACTATGACCCAACGCTGCTTGCGAATCAGCGCGGGGTTAAAGTCGTTTTGCAAGACTGCACATTTATTGTAATAATAAAGCGCACTGTCGATTTCGCCCGCCATTTCGAAAATTCTTCCCATGGCACCGTAATTGCGTTCCAAAACCGCGAAATCGTTGCCACTCAATTTGTTGGAATTTCTGAAATCAGCCAAGACCGTAGCATGGTTTGCCGAATCGGCGCATAAGGTCGAGACAGTTTGCTTCACTTTGTCCACCAAGGCGGCATTGTCTGATGTTTCTGCAATGGAAAAAGCCTCATTGATGGCCACCGCCGCCGAATCGTAATCGCCACGCTGCCAATACGCGCAACCGCTGTAAAGGGATGACAAGGCCTGCATTTCGGCATCATCACAATGCCTGGAAAAATAACGCTGCACTTCGAAAACCGATGAGTCCTGCGAAATGTCTTCGCCATTATCAAACTTCGTTTCGATTTCGGCAAGGCGTTTCTCCATCATCATCCGGCGGTTGCTTTCGTCGCAGGAAACGATGAAAAACATTGCACCGAACAAGAGCAAAATCACCAAAGAATTATTGTTGCGCATGACTGTAGTTTTATTCCGCAATATTAACGCGAAATCGTTTCAAGTATTTCAAACGGGGAAAAAACTACAGTCATTTACAGATACGAAAAAACAAATTCAATTATAAATCAACAATTTAAAACTTTACAAACTACAGACATTTTCCGTCATTGACCAGCACTTTCACTCCCTTGACGGGCCTCGTTTTCAAGTTCCATTTTGCCAAAACGCAAGGTAAATCCCGCACTGATGAAATTGCTCCGATAAGTCGATTCGGTTTGATAACTAAGGGAAGGATTATCCTCATGCCGTCCGTAACCGACCCAATGGAAAATGTCGTTGCCATTGACGAAAACCGAAAGCCTGCGGTCAAAGAAATCGGCCCTCATGCCGCAGTCGATGGCGTAACTCGGATCAAGTTGCCCGAAAAGAAATTGGACCGGTGACGTATATCGCGCCGCACAATGCACCTCGAGTCGGTTCCACAGTTTCGTCCAAAGATTCAGCGTCAGGCTATACGACCAAAGCTCGCTGATGGTCTTTTCCTGCATGTCGCCGTATTGCGTTTCCAAATAAGAATCATACAAATTACCATAAAGCCGCAGATTGAACATCGCATTCGGGCGGTAAGTCACATTCACCTCGCCACCGGCATTGTAGGAACGTCCCACATTGACGGGATGGTTATAACTGACAAATGTTCCGTAAAGTCCATC
>JAZQPN010000183.1:0-8681 GCA_045628585.1 Bacteroidales bacterium
TTCATGAGCATGATGTCTGTTAACTGTTTTCATGCAGCAAGGAACACGCATAACCTTCGAATTGGTTTGGCTGTAGTATAACAGATGACTGATTTTGTAGCGAATAGAATTTATATAGATTCCCGCAAAGCGGGAATCTACAATTATGGTGACAGAAAAATCAGTCATTATTAAACTGGAGCCAATTCCTTTTCTTCATTTTTGTTTTCCAAGTAACGCTGAAAGAATACGTTGTGGCACATCTAAACGTTAGCAATTGTTTTCCCGTTATACGCTCTAAGCCCCAATTGCCGTTATGTTGAAAAAGTCCGGCTCATGTTTTGCGAGTCGGCCTTTATCGGTGTAATGCAATCCTGAGACAAAAATCAAAACCGCCTCTGAAATTTTTGTATTTTTGCACCCTCAAAACCATAGCACATGCACGAATTGGATTTGCCGTCAACCCTTACTCATGTCTACGACAGCCTCTATCAGTTGTCGCATCCTGCGGCTTGCGACAGCCTTGTGCCGAGCTTCATCAACACGGGGTTCGACGGTGCCTTGTTGCCTATGCCGAGGGCTTCTTACGATGTGCTGCAAGGCTGGGAACTCATTGTTTTGGGTCTTGTGCTGCTGATGGTCGTCTTGAACAAACAGCTTTATCCACGACCATTCCGTCAGGTTTTCCAAGTGCCGGCGGGCGTGTCGAATACCAACCAGCTGCTTCGTGAGTGGTCGCCGATGAATAGCTTCTTGGGCATCACCTTTTTAATAGTGTATGTTGTCGTGATGGCGTTGTTTGTGCAGAAGTCGTTTGTGGTGCTGTCGCGCGACGTGTCGAAATTCAATTCTTTTAAGGTTTTCAACATCATTTTGGGTTGTGTTGCGGGTTGGGTGGCGCTGCGCATCGCCATCCTTTACTTTTTCAATTGGCTTTTCCGCACCAAGGAAGCCGTCGACCGTCAGGTTACGGTGCAGCTTTCTGTTTCCACAATGTGCTTCATTGTCATGCAGCCGGTTTTGTGGCTGTTGCTCTACAATCCGTATTCGGCTTATGTTTGGACTGGTGTCGGAATCCTTGCCGTTGCAGCCTTGATGCGCCTCGTGATGGAAATAATTGAAACAAGAGTTACGGTAAAAATGTCTTCGCTTTATATTTTTTTGTACTTTTGCACCCTCGAAATCGCACCGAGTGTGCTGCTCTTGACGGCAGGCTTGCGCTACTTTAGCCATGGTTCTGTTTTTTAATGAATTGTACGCTCCGTAAGCATTCGATAAATTGTAAAATAAAAAAAGGAACGAATGAAGATCAAGTCCATCCTGGTGTCGCAGCCCCAACCTGCCGATATTGCCAAAACACCTTACGGCGATATGATGAAGAAATACGGTGTGAACTTCACATTCGAGAAATTCATAAAACTTGAAGATGTCACGGCCAGCGAGCTGCGTCAGGAACATGTCAAGTTGCCTGAGCATACAGCCATTATCCTGACAAGCCGCAACGCTGTCGACCATTTCTTTCGTGTCGCAAAGGAAATGCGTTATGCCGTGCCCGAGACCTTGAAATATTTTTGTATCAATGAATCGACGGCCTTGTATCTGCAACGTTATGTGCAATACCGCAAGCGCAAGATTTTCTTTGGCAACCAGACTTTCCCCGATTTGGTGGAAATCATGAAAAAGCACAAGGAGGAAAAATATCTTTTCGTTTGCTCCAACATCAGTTCCGATGAGCCTATCCAAACGCTTACCGAAGCCAAGCTGAACTTCACCAAAGCCGTGATGTTCCGCACCGTTTCAGCCGATTTGAAGGACACGGTAAAAATCGCCGATTACGATATGCTGGTGTTTTTCAGCCCTGCCGGAATCGAGTCGCTGAAAGAGAATTTCCCGAAGTTCAAGCAGAAGGAAGTCGCCATTGGCGGTTTCGGCGAAGCCACTTGCAAAGCCATTACCGAATCAGGCTACGAACTGAATTTCTGCGCTCCAACGGCCACCGCGCCTTCCATGACCATGGCCATCGAGGAATATCTTGCCGCCGAACTCAAGAAAAGCAAGAAGAAATAAAAAAGTCTTACCTTTGTCGCTCAATGGTATAGCTATGACCGTCAAGGAGGATCTCCCAAAATACGAAAGAATCTGCAAGCAGAACGACATCGTGTCGCTCTTCGATAAAGGTTTGGGCTTTTCCAGTTATCCTTATCGTGTCGTGTATCTGTTCCGTAACGTCGGGGAGTTGCCGCCTACTTGCCGATTGCTGGTTTCCGTATCGAAAAAACGCTTTCACCATGCTTTCAAGCGTAACCGCGTTAAACGCCTGATGCGTGAATCGTGGCGCAGAAACAAGGCCGCGCTGTATGCGATCTGCGAACGTGACAATATTTCGGTTGATGTTGCGTTAGTTTACAACGCCACTGTCATCCATTCGTTTGAGGAAATGCTTGGAAAGACCCAGAAAGCCGTGAACGAGATTGTCGATAGGTATGAAAAGACTGCTGAAAATACCCGCTAAATTCCTGATATTCTTGATTAGAGTGTATCAGGTGACGCTTTCCCCTTACATCGGAAAATCGTGCCGTTACACGCCGACTTGTTCCAATTACGGCATTGAGGCTATCCAAAAATACGGTGCCATCAAAGGTGGTTGGCTGACCTTGAAAAGGGTGCTCTCGTGCAATCCTTGGGGCGGCAGCGGCTATGATCCGGTTCCGTGAAGTGGAGTGTTTTAAAATGGATGGTTTTGAACATTATCAAAATTAAATAGAAAAACTGATAACCGTAAACCGATAACCGATAACTGAAAACTGATAACTGAAAACTGATAACCTAAAAACGACAAAAACACAACAATATGAAATACAGAATCACAACCTTACTGCTTTTATTTCTGCTGCCTATCGGCTTGGTGGCTCAGGAGAAACAGAACAATTTCGAAATTGCGAAAAGCATCGACATCTACAACAGCTTGTTGCGCGAACTGAACCTGAATTATGTCGATGAAATCAATCCAGGCGAACTGAACGAAGCCGCCATCGATGCGATGCTTCAGGGCTTGGACCCTTACACGGTCTTTATTCCCGAATCGGAAATTGAAAATGCTCGTTTCATCACAACGGGCGAATACGGCGGCATCGGTGCCTTGATTCATTACGATGGCGAATACACCGTGATTTCCGATCCATATTTCGGTTGGCCGGCACAGAAAGCTGGTCTGCAAGCGGGCGATGTCATCCTTTCGGTGAATGGCGTCGACACGCACAAAAAGAATACTGCCGAAGTGAGCGAATTGCTTAAAGGTCAGCCTGGTACGGATGTCGTGCTCAAAATCCGCCGTTATGGCGAAACCAAACCGGTTGAAAAGACCTTGAAGCGCGAAAAGGTGAAAATCGACAACATACCTTATTATACTGTCTTCGATAACGGCATTGCCTATCTCTCGCTGAGCGGTTTCACACGCGACGTGGCTTCGGAGATGAAGGCAAAACTGGTCGAAATGAAGAAAAACCACGAACTGAAAGGTTTCATCCTTGACTTGCGTGGCAATGGCGGCGGTCTGTTGAATGAGGCTGTCGACATTGTCAACTTGTTCATTCCCAAAGGAAAACCTGTCGTGTCGATGCGCGGCAAGGCACAAAACTCTTCTGCTCTTCATGCAACCAGTAATGCACCTTTCGATGAGGAAATACCATTGGCCATTTTAGTTGACGGCGGTTCGGCTTCGGCCAGCGAAATCGTTTCGGGTGCCATTCAGGATTACGACCGCGGCGTTATCATTGGACAACGGACTTTCGGTAAGGGATTGGTTCAGAATATTTTGCCTTTGAGTTACAACACTCAGATGAAGGTTACGATTGCCAAATATTACATTCCAAGCGGCCGTTGCATTCAGGAAATCGATTATTCGCACAAGAAGGATACGCTGAACGTCAAGAACGACAGCCTTGGCAAGCCTTTCAAGACCATGGGAGGCCGCACCGTTTACGAAGGGCACGGCATCATGCCTGATGTGAAGGTTGTGCGCGACACTTTCGCCACCGTCACGGCTTATCTTTATGGCAAGAACTACATTTTCGATTACGCCAACAAGTTCTGCTTCGAGCACAAGTCAATTGATTCAGCCGATGTTTTCAAAATCGATGATGTTACTTATCAGGACTTTATGAATTTTGTCAAAGGCAAGGATTTCAATTACACTACCGAAAGTGAAGTGGCATTGAAAAAACTGATAAAAGCTGCCAAGGATGATGGCTATTACGACCAAATCAAAACGAAAGTCGAAGAACTCGAAAAGACTTTGGCAGCCGACAAGGCCAACGATTTGGTGAAAAACCGGAAAGACATCGAAGAACTGCTTCGTACTGAGATTGTCGGGCGTTATTATTACCAAAAAGGAAGGATAATCGCCAACCTGAAAAACGACCCCGATTTGAACCGCGCCTTTGAGATTTTGCTCAACACCAACGGCAAAGACGAATACCGTAAGATTTTAGGCAAGTGATGTCAAGCCTCGGAAATTATCGGAAATATCTTCAGCCGGCCTATTTTTTCGGCTTGCTGATGATGGCGGTGGGACTCACCCTGTCGCCGTTTCTGATGAGTTTGGCTCAGTTTTGGCTGGTTGGCATCTGGATTATTGACGGAACGGTCAACAAGGATTTCAAGGAAAAATGGCAGCGTTTCAGTCACAATTGGGTTGCGCTGTTGTTGGTTTCCTTGTATTTGCTTCATGTCGTCGGATTGATTTATACCTCTGATTTTCAATATGCTTTCAAGGATTTGCGCATCAAGCTGCCGCTGCTGATTTTACCTTTTGTGCTGTCGTCGATGCAGCCTTTGTGCAAAAAGCAATTCGATTTGCTGCTCAATGTTTACGTGTTTTCGGTCTTCGTGGCGACATGGTTCAGCTTCGCTCATTATGTCAGGCATGATTATCAGGATGTGCGCGAAATCTCGCATTTCATCAGCCATATCCGTTTCTGCTTGCAGATTGTGTTCTGCATTTTCATCACGGGATATTACCTTTTTAAACGCAAGTCAAAATGGTGGGAACGCTTTCTTGAAATCGCGATGATTGGTTGGTTTTGCGTTCAGATTTACATTTTCGAGTCGCTGTCGGGTTATGCGGTGTTGTGTGCAAGTGCTTTAGTTACATTGTTTTACCTTTTCTTCAATTCAAAATTTGGCAGGAGGTTCCGTTATGCAGTTGTTGCAATCGTTTTGGCCGTCATCGCGTTTGGAGGCATGAAGTTCTACGGCATGTTGTCGCCGATGTTGGAAACTGAAAAGGTTGTTTTTGCGGCTTTGCCTGAAAAGACGGCGCAAGGCAATCTTTATTGGCACGACACGGTTTATTACATTGCAGAAGATGGCCGTTACATCGGATTATATTATTGCGAAAAGGAAATGCGCGAAACATGGCTTTTGCGCAGCGAGCTGGATTTCAATGGCTTGACGCAAAATGGCGAAAACCTTGAGGCAACCTTGGCACGTTATCTTACCTCAAAAGGCTTGCATAAGGATGCCGAAGGCGTGATGGCTTTGGACGATCAGGACATTCGCAATGTGGAGCAGGGCATAGCCAATTACAACAACTGGCTGCATCCTGGCGTGCGGGCAAGGATTTCGTCGACTTTGTTTGAATACAACTTGTATCGGAAGACCAACAATCCAAATGGCGGTTCACTGTCGCAGCGCATCGAATACACCAAGGCGGCTCTTTATTTGATTAGGAAGCATCCGCTCTTCGGAATCGGAACGGGTGACATTCCTGATTCTTTCGCCCAGGCTTACGATGACTTGAATTCGCCTTTGGAACAGGAGTTCCGCCATAGGGCACACAACCAGTATCTGACCATTACGGTTGGGTTTGGGGTTGTGGGACTGTTGCTGTTTCTTGCCGTTTTGCTTTTGCCTTATTCTGCGAAGAAACGTTATCGCACCTATTTATATACGGTTTTCCTTTGCATAATGTTGTTGTCGATGTTGCCGGAAGACACCATTGAAACGCAGGCGGGCGCATCGCTTTTTGCCTTTTTCAACGCTTTGTTTTTGCTTGCCCATCCGAATAACGAACAACCTGAAAATTGACATACTATGAGAAAAGAACAATTTGTTTCACCTTACGAAGTGTACGACAACGCTAATGAACTCGATGCACAAGATGCTGAATTGCTGCAATATGCACACAGGGCTGCACAAAATGCATACGCGCCTTACTCAAGGTTTCACGTTGGTGCGGCGGTGCGTCTGGCCAATGGAAAAATCGTTTCGGGAAACAACATTGAAAATGCGGCTTATCCGAGTGGTTTGTGTGCCGAACGTGTCACTTTGTTCAGCGCTCAGGCGCAATATCCGGGTGTGGCCATTGAGGCGATTGCCGTGACGGCACACTCCGAGAAAACGCTTGTCGATGAGCCGATTGCGCCTTGTGGTGCTTGCCGTCAGGTGATGGTGGAGGTGGAAAAGGTGTCGCAGCGCAAGTTGCGCATTTTGTGCCAAGGCGAAACGGGCCCCGTAATGGCTTTCGATGGCATTGAGACTTTGATGCCATTCATTTTCGTTGATAAATTCCTCTGATTAGGCGAACGTAAACAGCAGATTTCCAAAGAAATTCCATAATGTGGAAACGCCCACGGCAAAAATCTTGCTGAGGTAGAAGTTCCATTTCAATTTGCCGTTGAGCAGATAAACCGTAAGCGTGTCAAGGCCTAAGCCAACAAGCGCAATGGCAAAATATTTGGCATATTCCGATCCGATTTGCGGATTGGTGCTTTGGAAAGTCCAGATGCGGTTCAGGAAATAGTTTGTGGTGGCGGCGAAAATGAAGCCAAGAATGTTGCTGAGGTATTTGTTTAGTTTCAGCCATTCCTTGCAAACGTAAGTGATGCCGAAATTGACGAAAACGCCTGAAAAACCTACTAAACCGAATTTCAGGAACTTAAACAGAAATTCGCGTGTCATTTCGATTTTCAGGACGGCTGTTTTCAACATTTTCTTATTCTTTGCTGCAAAGGTAGCGGATTTTTGAAGAATATAGGTTACTTTTGCACAAAATTTCGGTAATGAACGAAGTAAAGAACATTAGCATTGAGGAGTATGACTATCCTTTGCCTGAGGAACGCATTGCAAAATATCCTTTGGCAGAGCGTGATGCGTCAAAACTTTTAGTGCTGAAAGACAATGCGATACAGGATTCGCAATTCAAGCATATCGGTCAGTTTTTGCCCAAGGATGCCTTGCTGATTTTCAACGAAACCAAGGTAATCCGTGCGCGTCTTCAGTTTCTGAAAGACACAGGTTCGCATATCGAGGTGTTTTGCCTGGAGCCTGACGATGATTATCAGATTGCTTTCAGCAGTGTTTCGCCAGTGCGTTGGAAATGCTTGGTGGGCAATTCGAAACGTTGGCGCGATGGCTTGTTGAGCATGAATTTGAATGTGAATGGGCAAAACGTCGTGCTGAATGCAAACCGCGTGGAGAAAAACGACCAGTATTCTGAAATTGAATTTTCGTGGACACCTGAAAATGTGCCGTTTGCAAGCATTTTGGAAGCAGCGGGCGAAATTCCTTTGCCGCCTTACTTGCATCGTGATGCCGAGCCGGAAGACCGCGACCGTTATCAGACGGTTTTTGCGCGTTACGATGGTTCCGTGGCGGCACCGACGGCAGGATTGCATTTCACTCAGCCTTTGATTGCCGACTTGAAAGCTGCAGGTTTTCAGTTCGATGAAGTGACGTTACATGTCGGTGCAGGCACTTTCCGGCCTGTGGCTACCGAAACCATAGGTGAACACGCCATGCACTCGGAAACTATCATTGTGCGCCGCAGTTTGATTGAAAATCTCATTCATCATCTCGGCAAAAACATCATTCCGGTTGGAACGACGAGCACGCGCACCTTGGAAAGCCTCTATTGGATTGGCTTGATGCTCAAGGAGCAAGGTCTGGATTTGCGCAACCTTCATGTCGACCAATGGTATCCGTATGAAAATCATGAGTCTCTGACTACGGAAGAAGCCTTGCAAATGATTCTTCAATATCTTGACAAACATCAGCTTACGCGCCTCGAGGCAAGCACTTCCCTGATGATTGCGCCAAGTTACAGGATGCGGGTCATTACGGGTTTGATTACCAATTTCCATCAGCCGAAAAGCACCTTGTTATTATTGGTTTCGGCTCTCATCGGCGAAAAATGGAAAGCGTGTTACCGGTTTGCCCTCGACAACGGCTTCCGTTTTCTGAGTTATGGCGACAGTTGCCTGTTTTTGCCGAAATAAATCATTTTTGGAACGATATTTGTAAAACATAAATCACTAACAATTTAAACTTATTACAACAATGAAGAAATCAGTTTTATTCGGCGTTTTGGCATTTTTCGCTGTCAGCGCCATGAGCATTCAGGGTGCAAACGCACAAAACGTAACGGTCAAGAAAAACGCTAAAACCGAACAGAAAGCAACGCTTTCAACCAACAAGTCGCAGGCTCAGTCATCAAGTGAAACGGCTAAACCTGTTGTGAAATCAAACACCCAGAAGAAACTCACTCCTGAAGAAATTAAGGCAAGAGAAGCCGAAAAGAAAGCTGTTCTTGAAAGAGAAAAGGCTCAACAGCAAATGAGGCAGGATGCCAAAGCTGCTGGAAAGCAAGTGAAAAAAGAGGTCAACTCTGCTGAAAAACAGGTGAAGAAAGAAGTCAAGAAAGG
>JAZQPN010000184.1:0-4259 GCA_045628585.1 Bacteroidales bacterium
ACCTGAGTGCCGTTTTCAGTCCAATTGACGAAGGTGTAGCCCGAATTTGCCGTAGCGTGAACCGTGCAAGACTGGCCTTGGTTGAAAGTGCCGCCGCCTGATGTCGTGCCACCAACGGTCGGGTCAGCTGAAGTGGTGATCGTGTATTGTGTCTGGCCGCCGCCAACCTGAATCGTAGCGGTATAAGGCTGACGCTGTGGCTTGGTGACGACAATCTTCACATTGCCCGAACTGACAGGAGTGACCGGCACGCTGACCGTACCCGAAGCCGGAACCAAGGCTGCACCCAAAAGTACATTATCTTTGGAAATGCCGACGTATGAACCCGCCTGAGCGCTGACAGTGAATGAAGTGGCATTTGCAGGGAAATTCGACGCGTGATTAACAGTGTTGGCCGTAGGCTGCACGCGGTAAGGCATGATGGAACCATCGCCCAAAACGTGATACGACTGCCAGTAATAAGTCGGATTAGAATGTGTCTGATAACCGCCCGTGTGAACATAGCACACAGCAAGATTACCAACAAAGACCATTGAGGAAACCGTATTGTAAGTGTCGTCCATCCAGACGGCATCGTAAACGCCGGTCGTCGATTCGGTATTGGAAGGTGTAGGGCCATTCAAGGTATGGGTTGCACCAACGCCGAAATAATAGTCTTCGTACCAGTAAGTGCTTGGGCATGAACCGATGTAGGAGTAGGCGCCTTTGCTTTCAGCACGAATCATGGCTTCACCGAAACATGGCTGGTAATAGCCGAAGTTTGCAGCCAAACAGCAATTGCCCATGGCCAGAAAATACTTGTTGGCATTGGTCAATTGATTGACACCGTTATTGTTAAGATTCGGCTGGTACCATTCCTGGTTGTCGCCGTGAGCCGTATAGTTCACGAAACCAACGCCGGTACTCAAAGCATTGTAACAACCGCTATATTGGCTTTGGTTCAGATGTGCATGGACATTGGAAAAGCCATGTGACGTATTATAATAATAGGTGGTAGCATAATTGATGGTCGGCTGAGCCACTTTCGGATTCCAGTAGCTGTCCCAACCAGCAATCAAAGTTACATTATTCAGATAGGAAGGATCCGGCATGGTGTATTGCTCATACATCAGAATCTTGTTGATGATGGCCGTCAGCTGGCTGGTGTTTTCGGCTGACATGCGGCTGTAGAACATATCCGGGAAATAGTCGTTATCGACAGAGCCATAGTACAAGTCTGTCACCTTCTGCGACTGGTTGCCTGTGGTGTTCGGCACTTGCGCCACGTCGCCGACCAGAATCAGGAAGGTTGGCGTTTTGCCAGTGCTGACGCCCGTATTGTATTTGTTCTGGACAAATGAACGGATGGCGTTATAGTTAGAACCGGCCTGAGCCGTGGTGTAAACCTCGACATCAAAACCTTTCTGGATTTTCCAGTTGGTCCAAGGCTGCAAAGTGCTGACGTAGTTTTCAGGCGCAATGACAAGCATGTGAACCGGATAAGCCATCAAGTCAGGATGATCGGTGTAGACATCCAGAATCTGACGGTAGTTGAACATCTGCTTGTAAACCACATCGAAATAAGGGCTGTATGTGTTGAGCAACATGCGTTCGGTTTCAACGAAATCGGCGCCATCAAAGCTGACTTCAACTTCAATGTCGTTGAACACACGCAAAGTGTTGGTGGCGGCATTGTAGCTCAAAGGATTGACCACAAGCGAACCCACGCGGATGCCGCGCAATGTGCCCTGAACTTCGATTGAGGCTTCAGGAGCCGTGGCAAGGCTGCGGGTCTGATAAGCGCCCTCGTTGTAGACAAACTCCACGTCTTCGGGATTCTGGTCCTTGCGGACTGAATGTTGGTGAGGGACGATGGTGTTGATGCCATAATCGGAAAGACGGTAATCGGTGGTCGTGAAACTGACGATGGAGACCGTCGGATTGGCGCCGAAAGGTACGGCCAGCAGCTCGTGAGTGGCAGGCAGTTCAGGCGTTCCTATTTCGCCCGAAGGATAGGTTCCAGGCAAAGCGATTTCAGAGAAAATGCCTCTTTCAGACTGAAATTCAACACTTTCAACTGAACCGTAACTAAAAACGGCACGGAGAGCCGTCATGTCACTTTTGGTGATTTCTGCACGCGATTGCGACCTCAGGTCGATGCGGCCATTCTGAGCCATAGCCATGAATCCACATACGACTAAGGCAAAAAGTAAAGATAATCTTTTCATAAAAAATGTATTATGCTGTTTGTTATTTTCCAAATTGCAAAAATAGTGATTTACGATTGAACCTCAGATAGTACCAATCAAAAAAAACAGGATTGCATATACAAATCCCATATTTGATTCAAAATTGTTAGTTTTTCCCATTCCAAGTCACAACTTTTTACTACTTTTGCCGCCCGAAAATTTTCACATAATACTATACTTTAATGACAGAAAGAGAAAGCACTGGTAAGCGTCCACGCACCAGGAAGACTGTAGAACATCACGATGAGTTCCTACAGGGCAAGTCCTTCAGATTTTCTCACCGCGATGGTGACGAAGAAGGAAGAGAAGAAAGAAGAGAAAGAAAATTCGGTGACAAGCCGAGAGGTGAACGCCGTTTTGATGACAACCAAGGTGACCGCAAGTTCGGTGACCGTCCACGCCGCCGCTTCGACGATGAAGAACGCGGTGAACGCAAATTCGGCGACCGCCCACGCCGCCGTTTCGATGACGAAGACAAGCCGAGAGGCGTCCGCAGATTTGACGACAAACCAAGAGGCCGCAAATTTGACGATGACAAACCGAGAGGTGAACGCCGCTTCGACGACCGTCCAAGATCACGCCGTTTCGATGATGACAAACCACGTGGCGAACGCCGTTTTGAGGATCGCCCACGTCGCCGTTTCGATGATGAAGACAAGCCAAGAGGCGAACGCAGATTTGAAGACCGTCCTCGCCGCCGCTTCGACGATGATAAACCGAGAGGTGAACGTAAATTCGACGACCGCCCAAGAAGCCGCCGTTTCGATGACGACAAACCACGTGGCGAACGCCGTTTTGACGACCGCCCACGCCGTCGCTTCGATGATGACAAACCAAGAGGTGAACGCCGCTTCGACGACCGCAGAGGCCGCCGTTTTGAAGACGAGAACGAAGAAGCTCCACGCAGAGGCCGTAAGGGTTATGTCCGCGAAAAAGACCCAATGTACGACCGCCCGAAGGCAACTGGCGAAATCCGCCTGAACAAATATCTCGCCGACTGTGGCATCTGCTCACGCCGCGAAGCCGACGACCTGATAAAGGCTGGTTGCGTCACCGTGAATGGCGAAGTCGTCACCACAATGGGTTTCAAGGTTAAGACCGAAGACAAAGTCGTTTATGGCGGCCAGACCCTGAACCGCGAGAAACTCCGTTATATCCTGCTGAACAAGCCTAAAGGCTACATCACGACAGCCGACGACCCATACGAGCGCGATACCGTCATGGAACTCGTTGAAGGCGCTTGCGAAGAACGCATCTTCCCTGTTGGCCGTCTGGATAAGCTGACGACAGGTCTCTTGCTTTTCACCAACGATGGCGATTTGGCAAAGAAACTCACCCACCCAAGCAGCGAAGTGTCGAAAATGTACCAGGTGACTTTGGACAAGGCTTTGACCAAGAACGACCTGCTCCGCATTGCCGAAGGCATTGAACTCGACGATGGTCCTATTGCCGCCGATGCCATTTCATACGTTGAAGGCGACGAAAGCAAGAAGGAAATCGGCATTGAATTACATTCGGGCCGCAACCGTATCGTCCGCCGCATTTTCGAACACCTCGGCTACGAAGTCGAAAAGCTCGACCGCGTGATGTTCGCCGGCCTCGACAAATACAAACTTCCTCGTGGCGAATGGCGTTTCCTCACCGATATGGAAGTGAATATGCTGAAGAAAATCTAATATTTATCTGTTTTACAGATAATTGAAAAGTAAAGGCGCACAATGTGCGCCTTTACTTTTTTTAAATATATTCCTCCCCTTAGATTGCCTTCACAATATCCTCAAAACTCCTTTCATCTTCCAATCCATTCATTTTCTCCTGTTTGATGCGCGACTTACGGCGGGCATAGGTGTTGGTCTGCAAATTCATCAGGATGGAAATGACCTGATTGCTGAAGCCTTGTTTGGTGAGGCAGCAGATTTGTATGTCGCTTTTTGTCAAATTCGGATATTGCTTGGTGAGGCGTGCAATGAAATTGCCGTAAACCTTATCGATGATTTTCACGAAATCGTCCCACTCGCTTTCCTTGAGTTC
>JAZQPN010000185.1:0-2118 GCA_045628585.1 Bacteroidales bacterium
GAATCTCGTTGTCCCAAATCTCGTCCATGTTGTTGTTCAGTTTGTTAGCGGGTTGCGGCAGCACGCCGACGGGTTCGATTACACGGTGAGTACCGTATTTGTTACCATGTTTTTGCATTGATTTGTAATTTAATGATTTAAGATTTAATGATTATTGTAATTTATTGATTATCTTCGTACTATCAATTGCGTACTACAAATTTCGCCATCTGTGGCGGTAATGCGCAGCAAATAAACCCCTTCGGGCAGTCCCGAAACGCTCACTACATTCGTGCCTTTTACAGAGTTTATTAACTGACCAAGGTTGTTGTAAACTTGAATTTCTACAACTTCCAAACCGTCTATCATTACCGTTTCCTTGGCGGGATTAGGATATAGAGAAATTTGCTGCAAGTCTTGTTCTTGAACCGATGTCTCATCAATATAGCAGGTGTTGTATTCCGGGTTCTCAAAGACCTGCTCACCATCTTTGTATTCGCACAGCAAATTACTCTCACAATCATAGGAATCCAAATATCCTATAGGGAAGTTGTTCGGGAAAATACCCTCACGGAAGGTCAAAGCATCATGCCACGGAAGATAAGGAAGAGCAAAACGTATCACTTTTTTTCCGTTTTCAAAAGACACGCTTTCCACGACAGACGAATGCGTCATCCCCCAATTGTCAATATGATAGAAAGTGTCACCTACTGTCAGCGACATGTCGCAAAGCAACACTTCTTCCTCGTCAATCATGGGAAAATAGCGATATAGCCTTCCCGTCGCGGTTTCTTCGCGGAAATATAACTCTGCATTTTCAAAAAAGAATCCTCTGGGAGTAGCATGAAGATAATCGTGTCCGTTGACGTGGACCGTGTCGGTAGTATTGATTTCCATATAGCCAGTGCTGACCCAGTCTATACAATATTGGAGCACATTCAATCGTGTGGAATCTACGCCAAAATAGGATTCGTAGTTTTGTGCTTGCATCGTCATACCTCCTGCCATCAGTAGGAGCGCAAGCAAAGTGAAACATTTTGTTGCTTTCATCACATTAGTGGTTTAGAAAAAGGTTTTCTCTATCCTTATTAATTGCGTGGTTTCAGCCCAAGGATTTCGCGAGCCTCATCCGAAGTAGCAATCGGGCGACCGAGTTCGTTGGCGAGGCGGACGACTTTTTCGACCAATTCGCCATTCGACTTGGCAAGGACACCTTTTGAAAGGTAAAGGTTGTCTTCGAAGCCAACGCGCACGTTACCGCCCATGGCGATGGCAGCGGCGGCCATCGGGAAAGCATGACGACCAACGCCAGTCACGGTCCATGTTGAACCGGCCGGAATGCCGTTCACTAACCAGCAGAGGTTGGCGACGGTTGCAGGTGTGCAGCCAGGAACGCCCAACACGAAGTTGAACTGCATAGGAGCGCCAGGAACCTGACCCTTCTTAGCCATGTTCAGAATGGTATCGAGGTGACCCATTTCGAAGCATTCGTATTCAGGCTTGATGCCGCGTTCGATCATACGCTGACCGAAAGCTCGCATTGTAGGCATGGTGTTGTCGAAGATTTCGTCGCCGAAATTGCAGGTACCGCAGTCCAATGTAGCCATTTCAGGCAGCGGATTAGTGTCGGTCGATTGCAGACGTTCGTCTGGAGTCATGCCGACAGCACCACCTGTCGATGGGATAAGGATAACGTTAGGGCAAACTTTCAAGATGGCTTCTTCACATTCCTGGAAACGTTCACGGCTCTGGGTTGGAGTGCCGTCGTCGAAACGGACGTGAAGGTGAACGATAGCAGCGCCAGCATCGACAGCCGACTTGGCTTCGCGTACGATTTCTTCAATGGTGTAAGGAACGTTAGGATTCTGTTCCTTCGTGACTTCTGCACCGCAAATGGCGGCAGTTATGATCAGTTTTTCCATATCTTATTTACGCTTGCAAGCTTTTGGGGTTACACATGTACCGATAGCCTTGGCTACGATGATTGGTTCTTCCAGAACGTCAGCGGCTGAAGCTGAGATGTCAGGACGTGTAGCAATGACCTTGCGGGCTACGAATTCCATCTTACGGGAAGTGTTGCCGACCTTGGTGATCCAGCCTTCTGCTTCAATATAATCGCCAGCGTAGACAGGAGCCAGG
>JAZQPN010000186.1:0-2439 GCA_045628585.1 Bacteroidales bacterium
GTTTCGACAAAAAAAAGACGGTCAACGATTTGACCGCCAATATGAAAAAATAATGAAATTCAATGTGGTGGAACCGAACGATTCCTTTTTGATAAGATTGTCCTGTGGCTTCACTAAGTACATCATCAAAGTGCAAAAGTATATATTTTTCTGATACCAGAATCGGTTTTTGAAGGAAATAATTGGTAATAATATACAATTTGACATTTTTAAAACCAAAACATTCAAAACAAACAAAACCTTTCTCTACCAGCCTTTGAATCTCGCAATCGCTCGATTCAAACCAGCCTTTCGGCATTTTTCATCACTTTTTTGAAAAATGATTGTTGAAATTATGCATAACTTCCTCTGTGCTAAATGTTTTACCGGAAGCAATATCGGTTTCGGCTTCGGCAATACGGGAATTTAATTCCTCCAAGGTATAGGGCTTGCAATCGGTATTGTCGATAAAGCGGTTTAGGTTTTTGATTTGACCATCAGAAAATTTCAGTAGAAAAGACTTCACTAATTCGGTCAAATCAATGTCGTGAGCTTCGGCATAAAGGAAAGCTTTGTTGAGGGTGGCTTTGTCAATTTCTAATGTTGTCATCATTATTTTTCCAATAATTATGCGGCAAAATTATAAAAAATGCGCGGTTTCGGGGACTTGTTGACGACTGTTTTTGTATTTTTGCCATCAAAATAGTGGATGATGAAAGAGTACGATACGCAAGAAGAAGACGTTGCCTCAATGGCTGCAGAAGCTCAAGCTGTTTACGGAGAAACTAAACAAAAGAATACTATGTCTCATAGAATTTCGCAATACATTCCCTTGGGTTACATGCCGTTGGAGCGTTTTGGAGAATTGTTCCATGAAAAATTAGATGCTTGCTATGCGGAATTACAAGGTGATAGTAAGCAATGATGCAGTTGACGATTTGAATGGGATGGCTCGATATATTGCTTCAATGTATCGTGTCGAAAGTGGTCATAATTATGTGAATCGGATTCTGGGCAAACTGGCTTCTTTGTCCTATACTGCTGATATTTATCAGTATAGCCGTTTCCCAATGGCAAAGAAAATTTCTCCTCTGGCTAAAACGCTTTCGATAATGAATCATAAATGGACAGTGGTTTTTCATATTGATGGTAAATTTGTTATTATTGACCGCTTTGTTCCATCCAAACTGTTAATGGATTGAAATTTTTCAGGCTTGGTTTTTGAACCACCGATTTTTACTATTTTTGTGCAATTAAATTTCAGTACTATGTTAGAAGAAGTATTAAGACAGTTATTCATAAAGTCATTCAAGAACTTATACAATCAGGAAGCACCTGTGCAGCAGGTCAATTTCCAGAAGACCCGCCCTGAATTTGAAGGCGAATTGACCATTGTGGTGTTCCCTTTTTTGAAATTGGCAGGCCGTAAGCCGGGGCAGCTGGCCGACGAAATGGGTGCCGAAATGATGAAGGAATCCCCCATGATTGCCAAATACAATGTGGTGAAGGGTTTCCTGAATATCTTGATTTCTGATAATTATTGGCTCACATTCTTTGCGCAAAATCATGATAAGGAAATGTTTGGCCGTAAGGAAATCAGCGGAAAACCAGTCGTGGTGGAATATTCCTCGCCAAACACCAACAAGCCTTTGCATTTGGGTCATATCCGCAACAACCTTTTGGGCTGGAGCGTTTCCGAAATCATGAAGGCTAACGGACAGAACGTGGTGCGCGTCAATCTGGTCAACGACCGTGGCATTCACATCTGCAAGAGCATGTTGGCCTGGAAGCGCTGGGGCAACGGCTGCACGCCAGAATCGGCAGGCAAGAAAGGCGACCATCTGATTGGCGATTTCTATGTCATGTTCGACAAGGAGTTCAAGAAGGAAGTGAAGGCGCTGCTGCCTGAAAACTACGACCAATTGGATGAAAAGGCGCAGGAAGAAGCCAAGGCAAAGGCTGAAGCCGAATCTCCATTGATGCAGGAAGCCCGCGAAATGTTGCGCAAATGGGAAGCCAACGACCCTGAAGTGCGTCAGCTTTGGGAAATGATGAACCAGTGGGTTTACGATGGCTTCGATGTCACCTATAAGAGATTGGGCGTGAGCTTCGAGAAAATATACTATGAATCACAGACTTACCTTTTAGGAAAATCGCTGGTTCAGGAAGGTCTTGAGAAAGGCGTGCTTTATCGCCGTGACGATAATTCGGTTTGGTGCGATTTGCGCGATGAAGGTCTCGACGAAAAGCTCTTGCTCCGTCGCGATGGAACCTCGGTTTATATGACGCAAGACCTTGGCACGGCACAACTCCGTGTAAATGAATACGATCCTGAAAAACTGATTTATGTCGTTGGTAACGAACAAATCTATCATTTCGATGTGTTGAAGCGCGTTTTGGTGCGTTTGGGCCGTGAGTGGGGCAATGCCATTGAGCATCTATCCTACGGCATGGTGGAAC
>JAZQPN010000187.1:0-7914 GCA_045628585.1 Bacteroidales bacterium
GATGGAGATTAAAGAAAACAGCCGGTTCAAGGATGTGTCTTTAATGGATTCGGAACTCTCGTCGCGTTACGAGGCTATGGTGATTGCAGTTGAACGAAACGGTGATTTCATCCTCAATCCTTCGCCGAGAATCTGTTTCGATAAGGACGACTTAGTATGGTTTGTGAGTTCCGAAGTGGCGGCCAAACGTTTGCTGGCTGAAGGCGTGAGGTGAGAAATGCAAATTGGTGTAAATTCATGCGCTGCTCCCTGAGCTTGTCGAAGGGCGCATTAAAATAATCTATGAAATCTGTAGTGGATTAAAAATCAGTGTAATCTGTGAAATCTGCGGTTCAAAAAACCTCTGCGGAAATCAGCGGCATCAGCGGGAGAAAAACTCATCCTTGAAATTGACGAAATAGAGCCGTTCCTGGGCGCGTGTGACTGCCGTGTAAAGCCAGCGGACATCGTCTTTCTCCAATTCGTCTTTCAGGTTGAATGATGAATCGATGAACACGTCTTTCCATTGGCCGCCTTGGGTCTTGTGGCAGGTGAGGGCGTAGGCGAATTTCACCTGCAAGGCATTGAACCACGGGTTTTTCTTCATTTCCTTGTAACGTTCGCGGCGGTTCGGAATGTCCATGTAGTCTTCCTCGACGGCATCGTGCAGCCTTTGGCTTTCTTCCTCGGTGAGCGAGGCGCTTTCGCTGTTCAGCGTGTCTAAGATGATTTTCACTTCCAGGTTGGGCGCATCCGGATAATCCAAGAAACTCAGCTCCACATCGGCGAAACGGAAACCATACATTTCTTCATAACGGCGGATTTTGCGTATCTCGGCCATGTCGCCGTTGGCTATGAAACTGATGTTCTGGTTTCCATCGGCCCAAAAGTAGTTGTTTTTCACAATCATCAGGCGGTCGCCGGTGGCTATTTCGCCTTCGATGTTCAGGATGCGGCTCCTGATGGCCTGGTTGAAAAGGTTGGCGCGTTTGTTCGATTTGCAGATAATGACGGTCTCGGTGTTGTGTTCGGCATCGAAAGCGCGGTAGAGCAGTTCCTCGAAGGTCTCTGGCTCAATGCGTGTGGTGTCATGGAAATTCTTGATGTCGAATAGCGGCAAACCGTATTCGTATAGGTTTTCATTGAGCAGTTGCCGTAGGTGCGTTGCATTGGAAAGAATGCCCGACTCCAAAGCCTGACGCATGACTTCGGTGAGTTCGTAGGTGGCAATGGTGACGGGAAATTCGCTTTTGAGGTAGTCGATATCCAAGGCGGGGCTGTGGTCGCTGCCGACGGGCGGCAATTGTGCCGCATCGCCAATGAGCAGCAGTTTGCAGTTGTCGCCGCTGAAGACGTATGTCAGCAAATCGTCGAGGAGACTGGCGTTGCCGAAATCGCGTTGTTCGCCAATCATGGAGGCTTCGTCGACGATGAAAAGCGTGTTCTGGAATTTGTTTTCGGCGCGGCCAACGCGGATGGTTCCGTCGGGGAAAGCCATCACTTGATAGATGCGCTTGTGAATGGTGGTGGCATACTGTTTCGTGTAGCTGCTGATGACTTTGGCGGCGCGGCCTGTGGGTGCCATCAGCACGTATTTCATGCCGATTTGCGGCAGCGTTTCTACCAGAGTTGTCACCAATGTGGTCTTTCCCGTTCCGGCATAACCGCGCAGAATGTAGGTCGGGTTTTCCTTTTGCGAGAGCAGAAAGGCTGACAGATGGCGCAAAACGGTTGCCTGGCCTTCGGTAGGCTCGAAACCGAAGGAGTCTTTGAGTCGCCAAAACAATTCTTCCCTGCTGAACATGATTTAGAACGGATAACCGATGCCGATGTTAAGTGTCCAGTTGTTGTTGGGGTTGAGAAGGACGCGGCTGCCCGTCTCGTCTTTGTAAGGGTAGAGCAAAGCCAGGGCCAAATCGGCTCTGAGGACGATGAAATTGATGTCGAAGCGAAGGCCGAGACCAACGTCCATGGCGAGTTGCTTGTAAAAGGTGTCGAAACGGAAGTTGCCTTCGGGAAGGGCTATGTTAGGGCGGTAAGTCCAGATGTTGCCTGCATCGGCAAAGGCGGCTCCTTTCAGTGAGTTGTAGATGGTGAAGCGGTATTCGGCATTCAGTTCAAGCTGCATGTCGCCGATTTGCTCGATATCGTCTTCGGTGGGCTTATAGGCGCCGGGACCAAGCGTGCGGTAACGCCAGCCTCTCATGCCGTTGGTGCCGCCTGCATAGAAACCGCGTTCGAAGGGCATGTCTAAGGAGTTGCCGTAAGGCAGACCCAATCCCAAAAATTCACGGAAAACGAGCCACGAATTGTCGTTGAGCTTGATGTGCTGGCGGAAATCGATGTCGGTCCTGACAAACTGGGCGTAGCGTATGCCAAAAAGTTCGTGGTAGTTTCCGACGTAGTTGATGAGTTTCGTGTCGTTGAACAGCGAAATCAGGTTCCCGCTTGATTCGAAACCGACACGAAGATAGGTGAAACTCGTTTCCTTGTTGATATTCTGCGTGTTGTAGACGAAAGCATACCGCAGGCCGAATATCAGGTGGTCGGTGTATTGGTCTTTTCTCCTTTGATTGGGGTCACCTGCCAAGGTTTCAAAGAATAGCATGGACATGTCCGTAATCTTTACGGTGTTGAGGTAAAAAGGAGTGAGGAAATGCTGGAAACGGAAACTGCTTTTCCAATCGTAACCGTAGGATGCCTGAACAATATAGCGGGTGTAATAATAACGTTTCTGACCGTTGAAACCTAATGTGAGCGTGGTCTTGGGCTGATAGTCGCGCACGAAATTCCTAAGCGGGAACGGACTGAGGAATTTCGGAAAGGTGAGGCTGCCTGTGAGGCTGAATTCCTTTGTGTTGAATGTGCTTGTGCTTCCCGGGGAACCTGCTAAATCTATGTCGTTAGGAATGTTTATCACTTGCTGCGCCTCGATGCCGCCTCTCAGACTCAGCTGGAAGATTTCGGCACCGCGGAACAGGTTCTTGTTGGTGTACGAAAGTCCGCCTTTGATGCCGAGGTCGCTTTCTGCCCTTGTGCCTTCAAGTTGCAGCGTGTAGGAATGGCGGTCGGCTTGCTGCATGGTGATGCGGCAGTCCAAAAGATTGAGCGAGTCGTTGGCGACCGTGTCGAATGTGATGTTCACATTGTTGAAGGCCTTGAAGTTGCCGAGGGCGTTGTAAGTCTGCGTGACGCGATTCAGACTATAAGGCCTGCCTGCCTGAATCTGGATGGCTTGCGAGAAAGTCTGAGGCTTGATTTTCGCCTTGCCGTAATAAAAGAAATTCAACTGGTTGGGTTCGCTTCGCCGTCCTATTCTTGCAACGACGGTGTCGGTGTGGGTTATTGGGCTGTTCAGGTAAAGCGGGGAATAGTTGGGGCAGATGTTGATGCTGTTGATGGTATAGCGCTTGTGTGGGGTGACGGTGCCGTTTTCGCGGTTCTCGACCTCGGCAATCTTCATCTTAACGGAAAGGGTGTGATTGTGGAAATTGCTGTCGACTTCGTAAGTGATGTAGTCGCGGTTGAAAAAGTAATAGCCGCGGTTGCGCAGGTGTTCGGTAATCTGGTCGCGGATTTTGTTCAGTTTGTACTCGTCGTAAACGTCGCCTTCTTTCAGCGGATAATCGGGCTCGATGCGCTTGAGGAAACGGGCTATGGTCGTGTCCGGAATGTCGTAACTGAAGGCGTTGACGGTGTAAGGCTTGGCCGGCTTTACGTTGTAGGTGACAATGGCTTTGTACCGTTTGGTTTCAAGTTCGCTTGTCACTTTCGAGTTGAAATGGCCGACATGGTTGAGGTATTTCTCCATTTGCCGTGCGGAATATTCCACGCCGTTTACGTCATAATAGGTGGGCTCTTCGCCAATGGTTTCGTTTACCCATCTCCAAAACCTCTTGTCGGTCTTGTCTTGGGAAATGTAGTAAGCCCAAGGCTTGAAGTTGATGGTGATGATGCTTCTGTGCGGTTTGAGGGAAATGTAATCGGAGAGTGATGACTTGCTAATGTCGTATTGCGTCGAGTCGATGTTGACCCTGTTTTTCCATACAATATATTGGCCTTCAGGAATATGGCGTTTCAGGGAACACGATGAAACCAGAAGGGCTGACAGCAGTGACAATATGATTCGAAAACCTCTGCGGCGCATTGAAACCAATTTTGCCGCAAAGGTAAGAATATTTCAATTATGTAACTAACCAAAATGTTGGTCGTTGAGCTGTTGAATTGTTGATTTGTTGAACCGATAAGCGAAAACAGTTAAACAAATAAACTTCAAACGATTCAACCCATTACTTTTCAAACCACTTCTGCAACGATGAAATTGCTGCCGCCGATGAAAACCACATCATCGAAATGGGCGGCATTGACTGCCGAACGGTAGGCGTGGCTCACCGATTCGTATACTTGTCCGCGCAAGCCGTAGGAGAAGGCTTTTTCGGCCAAAATGTTGGCATCCAGACCTCTTGGAATGTCGGCCTTGCAGAAATAGTATTCGCAGTTGTGGGGCAGGAGTTGCAAAACATGGTCGATGTCTTTGTCGTTGACCATGCCGATGACGAAATGCAGCTTGTTGTATTGCATCTCGGACAATTGGCGCACGACTTCGGTAATGCCGGCCACATTGTGCCCTGTGTCGGCGATGGTGAGCGGGTCGGTGCCGAGAATCTGCCAGCGGCCCATGAGGTGGGTATTGTGAATCACCTTGGCAATGCCTTCGCGGATGTTGTCGTTAGTGATGCTGAATTTCTTGCGGAGCAAATCCAGGGCGCAGACAACGGTGGTGAGGTTTTTCTGTTGGTAGTTGCCCATGAGCGGTATCTCGACGGCTTCAAGATAAAGCTCGCTGTTTTTCCAAAGGTCGAATTCCTGGACCGTGTTCGATTCGATGTGAATCTTGTCGCAGTCGAAAATCTGGTCGGCGAAACAAATCGGGCTGTTGCACTCGCGGGCTTTGTCTTCAAACACTTGGTGTGTTTCGGGCTGCGTTTCGCCAATCACCACGGGAATGTTGGGTTTGATAATGCCAGCCTTTTCACCGGCAATCTTTTCCATGGTGTCGCCCAAGAACTTCACATGGTCAAGACCGATATTGGTGATGACACTGACTTCGGGCATGATGAGATTCGTTGAATCCAAACGGCCGCCCATGCCCACTTCCACGATGGCAATGTCGACCTGTTCCTTTGCGAAGTAATCGAAAGCCATGCCGACAGTCATCTCGAAGAACGAGAGTTCCATTTTCTCAAACTCGTCCTTGTGTGCCTCAATGAAGCTGACGACTTTGTCTTCTGGAATCATCTCGCCGTTGATGCGGATGCGTTCGCGGAAATCGCGCAAATGTGGTGAAGTGTAAAGGCCTGTCTTGTAGCCTGCTTCCTGAAATACGGAAGACAGCATGTGCGAGGTCGAGCCTTTGCCGTTGGTGCCGGCGACGTGGACCGACTTGAATTTCCGGTGCGGGTTGTCTAAAAGATTAAGGAGTTGTATGGTGTTGTTTAGATCGGCTTTGTAAGCAGCACCTCCAATTCGTTGATACATTGGAAGTTTGTTGAACATCCAGTCAAGTGTTTCTGTGTAGTTCATGCGATATGTTGAATTTGTATTTTCTGAAATTTTTCTCGTTTTACTGATAACTGATAACTGATAACCGATAACTGAAAACTGATAACCGAAAACTGACAACCAAAATATGCTACTGATTTATGACGAAAGTATAGGTGATGGTTCCTTTCTGCTCATCGGGAGCGTTGGGGTCGGCGGCGAATTTCGATTGCAAGGCGGCGCTTTTGGCTTTGCTGCGCATTTGGCTGTTGACGATGTCGGTGCCTTTTGCGGCGATTTCGGCACGTACCACTTTGCCTTCGCGGTTGACCCAGATGTCGACTACAATGTGACCTTCCTCATTGAAATCTTCGTTGGGACGTTCCAGTTTCTTGGCACCACGGCCACCTAAACTGTAGCCTGTTCCGTTGCCGCTGCCACCGTTGCCGTCATACTGTTTGATGCCAGCTAGTCCGTTGGGTTTGCCTTGGTCGCCGGGTTGTCCGGTTATGCCTTCCGAACCGCCATCCTGAGCCTTGTCGGAGCCTTTGAATAACGCTCTTTGGTTGACTTTCGGCTGTGGTTTCTCTGCAGGTTTGGTTTCCTCTGTTTTCTTTTTGTTGTCTTTTTTCTTTTCTATGGCAGGGGCTTCTTCGGTGTCTTGCGTCACAATCTCTTCCTTGGTCTTTTGAGGTTGCGTTTGCGTTTTGACTTCCTCAGGGATAGCCGATTGCTGCGGCTGAATGTCGCCCATACCTTGGTTATACATGCCCAAATCGACTTCCACGCCTTCCTCGCCGGGAAGCGGAAGCGGTGTACGGAATGCCATCAGGAACAACAGCAGCAGTGCCAGCGCGTGGACTGCCACCGTGCCGATAACCGCTATGCCTTTATCTTTGTTTGCTTTCATGATTTTTCTGAATTATATCAAGTAGATTCTTCCCTTTTTCTGTTAGGAAATATTTTTGTTTCGGATGATGGGGTTTGTCAGGATACAGCATTTCAATATAACCTTGTTCAATGGCTGGATTGAAGTAAAGTTCCATGATTTTTTTGTTCGACTTGTGTACTAACTTGTGTAGTTCCAGTATCTCTGATTTTGATAGGATATTGTCTTTTAATATCAATATCAAGTCTTTAACTTGTGTACTAACTTGTGTATCAGAATTGGAAACAAGTTCGTTATTATGTGTTTGGCTGCTCGTCTTTTGGTTCTCATAACTTAAAGTCACCAACCATGCACTTGGTATTTCTTCAAAGCAAAACTTCATGGTAGGATATGAAGCGATTTCCGACCTAATGCGAGTATAGCCTGTACCATACTTTTCTATGTCGCCTGTTAGATAAAAGGCTTCTGCTATCAGTTTGTTTCTGGTGTAGGCCTGATATTCATCTGTCAGCAAGGCCGCAACAGTTTGTTTCCCATACAATTCACCTGGACTGAAGAAAGTGATTTTATTGTCAAAGACCTTAATCTGCACATCCATTGGATTTGTGTAATCTCGGTGAATAAACGAATTTAATACGATTTCGCGTAATGCGGGCAAAGGGTATTCAAATATTTGTGTCCGTTGTGTCGTGATGCCTGTAATCTCGTAAGCGACTTTGATTTGTGAAATCAGAAAACGCATCGTCTCTTCAACGGCCTTGAAAAGGTTGCAGTTCATCATTCGGTCATCAATAATCATGTATGGAGTTTTGAATCGGCCAACATGAACATTATAACCGATATTTTCTTTGCCAAATAAAAGGAAAGCGGCATTTGTCGGTTGCCCTGATTTGATTAGGTTTAGTTTCTGAAAGTTTTCCAGCCAAGTTCCCCCACGGAGCGTCAATCGCCCATTAGAATTTACCTTTTCAATGAATTTATTGATAGTCTCAATGTCCAAATCGTCCAATGTTTTCCCATAAGCAGGATAAGAATCCCAAGAAAGTTGTAATGATGAAAGGCTCATGTTTGCAATTTCGACAGTTGAAAGCAAGTGATTGCTATTGCGAATACGTTTGTAATAACGTCCTTGCAATGAAATTGGCTTTATTGGGTATTCCTTGACGGAAAACATGACTATTTTTTTGCCCTCTATTTCGATTAAATTCGCGTCTGCTAAAAGTGCTGGTTCGGTTTTGCTTTTGATTTCATTTACCCAATGCTGAATGCTTTCGTAGTTCAAATTCACTCCTGTGATTTTCCCTTTGTCGGAAATGCCAATATAAACAGTCCCGCCTTCTGTGTTGGCAAAAGCTACCAATGATTCCAAGACATCAACGTTGAAATTGCTTTTGAATTCAACATGTTGGTTTTCACCATCCTTTATCAACTGTTCGAAATCAATCATATTGTTGGAAGTCTTTTACTTTTTCTGCGAAGTGGCCAAAATCACCTTGTGGTTTGTG
>JAZQPN010000188.1:0-6648 GCA_045628585.1 Bacteroidales bacterium
AGAACGAAAGATGTTAGTTGAAAAAAGCCGAAAGGCTGGTTTGAATCGAGCGGTTGCGAGATTCAAAGGCGGGTAGAGAAAGGTTTTGTGGGTTTTGTATGTTTTGGTTCTAAAAAGGTCAAATTGTATATTATTGCCAAAACAATTGAATACAAATAGGCCGGCAAATTGCGTCTCATATCTTTCTCAAAATTTTCCAGATTTTGCTTATCAAGATACAAGCACTAATTGCCTTCTGCGGCTCGGATTTCTCCCCGAACCATCAAGGCGCAAAAATAAGGATAAATTTGAAAACATAAGAGTTATTAGAAAAAAATGGAAGATTTTGTTGGAAAAAACATTGCCATAAAGTTTAAATATCGTTTCCAAGCAAACAATTTTCCATCATTCAGAATAAAACCCTATCTTTGTCCCCAATAATCGAACAATAATTAAAATTATAGCAAAATGAAGAAAACATTATTCCTGCTTCTTGCGTTGGTCTTGACCGTGGCTTTGCCAAAGGCCAATGCCTGCACCAACTTCCTGATTACCAAAGGCGCATCAACCGATGGTTCCTGCATGATTTCGTATGCCGCCGACTCGCATGTGCTTTACGGCGAACTTTATCACTATCCAGCAGCCGACTATCCTGAAGGCACCATGCTCGACGTCTACGACTGGGACGGCGGCATGTTCCGCGGCAAGATTCCACAGGTAGCGCACACCTATAATGTGGTCGGCAATATGAACGAATGGCAAGTCGCCATTGGCGAAACCACTTACGGCGGCCTTGAATGTCTTTGGGAAGGCCAAGGCATCATCGACTACGGCAGCCTGATTTACATCACTTTGCAACGTGCCAAGACTGCCCGCGAAGCCATCAAGATCATGGGCGATTTGGTTGCAAACTATGGTTATGTCAGCGAAGGCGAGTCCTTCTCGATCGCCGACACCGAAGAATGCTGGATTCTTGAAATGATTGGCAAAGGAAAACAGAACAAAGGCGCCGTTTGGGTTGCCCGCCGCATCCCTGACGGCTATGTCTCAGGTCACGCCAACCAAGCCCGCATCACCACTTTCCCGTTGGCTTCAAGAAAATGCAAGACCAGCATCACCTACAAGAACATCGACAAGCTCTTCAAGGACATGAACATCGATTGCGTTTATGCCGACGATGTCATCAGTTTTGCAAAGGAAAACAAACTCTATGATGGTCCTGATGCACAATTCTCATTCTCAGATGTGTATTGCCCAGCTGATTTTGGTACGGTCCGTGGCTGCGACCTGCGCGTTTGGGCCATGTTCAACAAAGTTGTCGACGGCATGGATCAATATTGGGGCTATGCTACCGGCCGCGACATTAAGCGTGCCCAGCCTTACACAGCAGGCATGTGCCAGACCCCGGTCAACTTCCCAACCAACCGTATGCCTCTTTGGGTGCAGCCTAAGCAGAAAGTCAGCGTGCTTGATGTGATGGACTTCATGCGCGACCACTTGGAAGGCACTGAATTAGACATGTCGCAAGATGTCGGCGCCGGTCCATTCCACTGCCCATACCGTTGGCGCCCAATGGATTGGGAAGTCGATGGCGTTGCTTACGTTCACGAACGCACTACTGCTACACAGCAGACCGGTTTCTCATTCGTGGCACAATGCCGTGGCTACTACCCTGCTCCACTCGGCGGCATCATTTGGTTTGGCGTTGACGATGCCGACAACTGCGTCTACTGCCCAATGTACACCTGCATGACTGAAATTCCTGAATGTTTCAGAGTTGGCAACGGCTCGATGAGCGAATGGTCGGAGACATCCGCTTTCTGGACTTTCAACCAGATGAGCAACTGGGCCTACACCAAATACGACTACATCCATCCTGAAATCGAAAAGGAACAATCAAAATTAGAATCCGATTGGGTGAATAACACAGTTCCGGCCATGGACAACAGAGCCAACGGTTGCAAAAACCAAAAGGAAGCCATCCGCCTGCTGACCGAATTTTCCAACAACCAAGCCAACAAGCTCTGCCAAAGCTGGAAAAAATTCTACCACAACCTCTTCATGAAATACATGGACGGCAACCTCAACACGGCCGTTCCTAATGAACCGAATCACAAGTATACGCCTATCAACAGCGACCACCCGAAATACAGCGATGAATACTACCGCATCCTGATTGAAAAGACGGGCGATAAATATAAGGCTTACTAATAGCTGTAAGCTGGCTTACGCTGATTGTTTGAACTGACAAATGCCCATCTCGCTTGAGGTGGGCATTTTGTATTTTGCGTTGCAATAAAAAAACAAAGCCTCCGTTTGTTTTTTGTTGTATTTTTACCACCAAATTTCAAATCTGTTGAAGCGGTTTCTCATCATAGCGTTGCTTTTATCGTGCTGCCATTTTGCATGGGCGCAGGGCGAAGATGCCTTGCACAACGACCGCATCCATATTTTCGGTTATGTGGTTACATCCGATAGTCTTTTTCCTGTCCGTAACACACACGTCATCAGCAAGATGGCACATTGCGGAACCATCTCAAACCGCAACGGCGAGTTTTTTGTCCCGACAAAAAAAGTTGATACGCTTTGGGTGAGTTGCGTGGGTTATTCGCGAAGACTGATTCCCGTCGATTCAACAATGGCTGGAAATGACACTTTGTTGATTCGTCTCACACACGACACCATCACCCTGAAAGAAGTCAACATTAAGCCGTATTACGACTACAACACCTTTAAGGAAATGGTCATCAACATGCCGACCATCCCCTTGCCGCGCGAAATTCAGCGTCTGAACGAAGACCTCAACGATTACTGGACACGACATCCGAAAGTGAACAACAACGGGATGCCGACCGTTACGGCCAGTCCGCTGCAGTTCCTTTACGACAAATACAACGCAAAAGCCCGTCGGCAGGCACGCATTCTGCGCAACAGGCGCATGTTCAACGAAGTGCTGAGAGAACAAGGCCGAACCGATGAACTCTTGCCCGACTCGTTGGATTATTCCGTCGATTACCGAATCTATGATATTGGCGATGAGGAAGACAAGAAGCCCGAGAAAAAGAAATCGGAAAAGAAATACATACGCTTAGGAGAATAAATCATGAAATTCCGCGAATGGCTCGATTGCATCATCAACCTTTTCTATCCGCGCGTGTGTGCGGCTTGCGGCGATGCCTTGCTGAAAGACGAGGAGACCGTCTGCCTGAAATGCCGTTATCTTTTGCCCAAGACAGGCTACGAAATGAACCCCGAAAACCCATTGGCACAAGGTTTTTATGGCCGCGTGAAATTCCATGCCGTCACGGCGTGTTTCTTTTTCGCCAAGCAAGGCAAGGTGCAGCATCTGATTCACGAACTGAAATACAAAGGCAACTGGGAAGCCGGCATTTTCCTCGGTCAGCAGTTGGGCGAAAGCATCAAGGATGCACCGCTTTTTCAAGGCATCGATTATCTCGTGCCCGTTCCCTTGCACCCGAAACGCGAGAAGAAACGCGGCTACAACCAGAGCATGATGATAGCCCGAGGCATCTCAGAAATCACCAACATTCCCATTGGTGACAAATACCTGGTTCGTGTGGTGAACACCGCCACCCAAACCAAAAAATCGAAAGAAGAACGTTTTCAGAATGTGAAAGACATTTTCCAGGTCTGCCATGCCGAAGAACTGCAAGACAAGCACATTTTATTAATCGACGACGTGCTGACCACGGGCGCCACCCTTGAATCGTGCGCACACAAATTTGAAAACATTCCAGGCATCACTATTAGCGCGGCTACGGCGGCTTGCGCGGGGAATTGATTGATTTGCCACGCAACGTCTCTACTTTTCCGTGTGTGTATTCGAGTGCGTGGACTTGATTAGCCGTATCTGAAAGCGATGCTCCTCGTCCATTGCCGCCGTGTTTATAGGAGCCGGAATTTGGATTTCTGCCTCCTTCGGTGCGGAAGGCTGACTGCGGTTCTCTTCCTGGCATCCCGCCAGCAGCAGGGCGGCGGTGGCCGCCGCTGCTGCCGAAAGGATGAGCTTGATTGCTGTCTTTTTCATTGCTTCACCACCTTCTGAACGCTCTTACGTCCGTCCCTACTGATGGCGGTGACGAAGTAAAGTCCCGAAGGAAGGCCGGAAACGTCCACCGTGAGGCTTTCCGTGCCGTTGCCCGGCTTGGTGGCGACAAGCTGCCCCATGACGCTGTAAAGCCTGACTTCGGACAGCTGCTCACACGTTAGGGTAAACGAGTCCTTGGCCGGATTGGGGTGGACGATGACAAGAGCTGATTCCTTGTTTTCAACCACACCCGTCAGGCTTGTCTGGCCCCAGCGCAGCGGATAGTCGGGTATGGTGCAGTAGGCCATCTTGTCGACATACATGGTATATCTGTACAGGTCATAGGGAATATGGGAAAGGTTATACACCGTGTCTATGAGATGCACATGTGCCCATCCGTAGTAATAGTGGTCGCCAACCTGTTTTCGGTAGAACCATTTATCCCAAATTGTAAAATGGTAATAACCGTCTATATATACAGATATGTCCCAACTCCAGCCGGGATAGCTCCAAAGAACCGAAATGTCCGTAGCTATATAATCATCCGTATATGATGCTTGGGTGGTCATTTCCCATTCCTCCGTGTTACTACAATGCATTGTGATATATTTGCCATCCTCCATCCAGTACTTGATGTCTGTCGTACCATTGCCATCAACATCTAATTGGATTTTCTCGTTAGGTGTGTATTCGGAGTTGATCGACAAGGGGGGATTGAATTCCGTGTAGATGATTCCGCCCTCCTGGGCATGAATCCTTGCTAATGGCAGCAATGCCAGAAGGACAAGGATGCTTTTGATGTTTCTTTTCATATTGATGATAGTTTTATTGTTGTTAATTCGGACATTCGTGTACCATGAGTGTCAGTTCGGCTGCGGCATCCAGCTCAAAAGGACCATTAATCTGGATATAATCTGATGCCCTCAACGTTTTATTTGTGCTGGAAGGAAGGACGACTCCGCTTGAATTGCTGATGGTAATTGAACGCTTCATGCTGTCGATTTGGTTCAGCTGTGTGGCGTTCTGTACAAGCACATCAGTATTACAGTCTGTGGCAAGCTGATATACTTTTATTTGATTGACAGTCATTATGTCATGACCCATCCATATTGGGAACGAAGGCATCGTCCTGCTAACTGCATAATCATCAATCGAATAGCTGACTTTAAGATACTTTTCATGTTGCGGAACCGATTGCCTGTCACGGAACTCGCTTATTGCTTTCCCATCAAGGTAAAAAATGATATGGTCGGGCATCCATTCGCAACCGTATGTGTGCATCTGCCTAATGTCTGGATCTGTAGTTGGGATATGGACATGAGTGTAACCTTGATGGTTTTCTTTAGTGTAATGTTGAGAAGATTCTCCATTATACCAAATTCCGGATGAATAGCCATAGTATGGATCGCCGTCATAATCTATATTGGAATATTCGGCAATATCGATTTCCTCATATATCGAATCCGTCTCTGTCTCGTAACAGCCCCATAGCCAGAATGCAGCATGAGCTCCATCATGGACCGGCATGGCACACTCGGCTTCATAATAGCCAAAATGGAAGCATTGCGCGTTCGATTGGAAATTCCCTGAATAATAGAATATGCTTTTCTCTTCTTCCGGTTTACAATCGTGCCATGTACCCTGTGGAATCTCATAACCGGTAGGTCTAATTCCATTACATTGTAAAGGCGTGCTGGATATATATTCTGACATCAACCGTAATTTGTTATCGGTATAAGTACTATTGTTAAAGATGACATTGGCTTTCTGAAATGCTTGATGGCGGTTAGGCCCGGCTACACCTTCTTTAAGTTCGACGCAATCGACGCACCACCTGAATGTTTGGATAGGATTTGTATAAATATATGTATTCCGTGTTTCACGATAATTTTGTCCCCATTCCCTTCCCATGCCTGTGAACTGTTCATTAAGGATAAGATTCCAGCCATCATTAACATTCACTTGTCCTATTACATTCATTTGCAGCAAAATTATACCGCAAAGATAGATAAACTTTTTCATGGCTGCAATTATTTCTCCAACAATCCGTTGTTTCTCAGGGCTTCCTCCAATTCATCAATGTGGCGCTGCTGCTCTTTGACCGCAGCAACGAGCATTGTCACCACGGATTCGTAGTCGATGCATAAACGGTTTTGGGGGTCGGTCCGAACAGCTTCCGGAAAGGCTTCCTCCAAAATGCTACCAGACAGGCCGACTGTGCGTTTCCCAAAATCAGCGTACATGGACTCAACGGCTTCAGGATCCACATTCTCGTTGCTCTCCAAATCGGGAATTTCTTGCGGTTCAGGATCGTAATAATAGCCCTTTAGACTTGAGACGATGGAAAGAGCATCTTCTCCTTTAATGATTTCGGAACCTTTAGCTCTTGGGTCTAACCTTGAACCGGAAATCGTATAATGATGTTTGGCATAGGCATCCCCATTTCCATACACATAAAAAGTAACGTTGTTCCAATCCGGATAGGTGATGACCCATGATGCGGAAAATGAATTAGAAGTTTGGACAGCGTTTATCCATTCATAATTTCCAGCGGGTTTCAGAAAGAAAACGGCTTTGTGAAAATAGCTTGTTCCATTTATGTCGAATAGACAATTGGGGGC
>JAZQPN010000189.1:0-17834 GCA_045628585.1 Bacteroidales bacterium
TAAGTCGTACCTGCCAAAACCATGTCGCCCACGCGAAGCGTGCCGCTCTGCACCAAAATCTTGGCCACATAGCCACGGCCTTTGTCCAAAGCCGATTCAATGACGGTTCCCTTAGCCAGTTTATTCGGATTTGCCTTCAAATCAAGGAATTCGGCTTCAAGCAAAACCTTTTCCAGCAAGGCGTCGACATTCAGACCTATCTTAGCGGCGATTTCCTGTTCCTGATACTTTCCGCCCCAGCTTTCGACCAGAATGTTCATCTTGGCCAACTGCTCACGGATTTTGTCAGGCTGAGCCGTAGGTTTGTCAATCTTATTCAGAGCGAACACGATAGGCACTCCAGCTGCCTGAGCGTGGTTGATGGCTTCGACTGTCTGCGGCATCACATTGTCATCAGTAGCGATGACGATGATGGCGACGTCGGTCATCTTGGCGCCACGGGCACGCATGGCGGTGAAAGCTTCGTGACCAGGGGTATCGAGGAAGGTAATCTTTTTGCCACTCTCGGTAGTAACCTCGTATGCACCGATATGCTGCGTGATGCCACCGGCTTCGCCGGCCACCACGTTGGTGTTACGGATGTAGTCCAAAAGTTTGGTCTTACCATGGTCGACGTGACCCATGACGGTAACGACCGGAGCGCGTGGCACCATATCCTCTTCCCTATCCTCTTCTTCGGTTTCGGCGATAGCTTCCTGGACGTCAGCACTCACGAAATCGACTTGGAAGCCAAATTCGCTGGCCACCACCGACAGGGCTTCAGCATCGAGACGCTGATTGATGGATACAGGCATGCCCAAACTCATGCAGGTTGCAATGACCTTGACGACAGGCACGTTCATCATGGTTGCCAACTCGTTGGCAGTCACAAATTCAGTGACTTTCAGGATTGATTTTTCCTCTTCCTGACGGGCCAGTTCCTCCATCATGTTGCCAGCCACCTGCTGACGCTTTTCACGGCGGTGCTTTGAAGTCTTCGACTTACCCATTGGCGACAGGCGAGCCAAAGTATCCTTAATCTGCTTCGAGATTTCTTCCTCAGTGAGTTCGACTTTTTCTTCCTTCTTAAAGCCTTTCTTATCTTTCTTTGAAGGTTTCTGGCTGGCTTTAGGATTATCCTTCGGCCCTTTCTTAGGAGCATTGCCACCATCGTTGCCGCCTTGCGGTTTCGGGCCTTTGGCCTGTTTGCCGCCGCCTTGCTGCTGTTTCTGCTCGACAGGACGTTCTGACGAACCTTCCAGTTTGCCCGCTATGCGCTTGCGTTTCTTTTTCTTTCCATCGGAATCGCCGCCTTTCGAGCGTTTCGGTTCTACAGGCAGTTCTATCTTATCCAAAATCTTAGGGCCTTCAAGTTTCTTGACCTCAATCTTGATCACCTTAGGTTCCTGAACTGTTTTTTGTTCAGGTTTCGGCTGAGGTTTGGCAGGTTGCTGTTGCTGTTGCTGAGGCTGGTTCTGAGGCTTTTGCGGTTGCTTCTGCTTTGGCTGTTGCTGCTGTTGCTGTGGCTGTTTAGGCTGTTGTTTCTCCTCTTTTTTCTTACCCTGTTCCTTTTGTTTCTTTTCGGGATGGGTCTTGGCATTCAGGCTATCCAAATCAATCTTGCCCACAACCTTGAACGGAGAATCGGACTCCGGTTCAGCCTTGGATTCCGTGGCTTCTTCCTTTGCCTCTGGTTCAACGTGCGGAATTTCCGCAGCCTTTTCTTCCTTAGCAGGTTCCTTCTCGGTCTCCTGCTCAACAGGATTAGCCACAACGGAATTAGGATTTTCAACAGCAGGCGTTTCCTCAACAGGTTTAGCTGCCTGAACTTCATCAACAGGCTTTACCGATTTCTTTGGAGAAGCTAACGTATTTGTACGGATAAACACATCATCTCCAAAGTCATCTTCTTCATCTTCTTTCGATGGCGTCAGTGCCGATTCAACGGAAACAGAACCTCCCTTATACGACAGGTTGCCCAATTTCTTGGCTTCGTTTTTCACTTCTTTTTCGCCCTGATATTCTTTCACGACAAGATCGTACATCTCCTTCGTGAGCTTTGTGTTCGGTGATGAATCCACCTGGAATCCCTTTTTGGTGAGAAATTCCTGGATGGTCGACACCGCCACATTAAATTCTTTTGCCGCTTTCGACAATCGAACTGTAAATTCTTTTGATTCGTCGGACATAGTTTCCCTTTCTTTGTTTCTCGTTTATTTACAATGCCTTAGCATCATTCGGCATCTGATTCAAATTCAGCTTTCAGGATATTGAACACCTCGGTGACGGTTTCCATTTCGAGGTCGGCACGGTTGGCAACCTCTTCCGGAGTATGCGCCAAGACGTTTTTAGCCGTATCGCAGCCCATGCGGATAAGGGCATCGATGACCCATCCGTCGATTTCGTCAGCAAACTCCTTCAAATCAACGTCTTCTTCCACATTGTTGACTTCGCTGTTACGGTAAACGTCGATTTCGTAGCCCGTCAGTTTGCCGGCCAGCTTGATGTTATAGCCGCCCTTGCCGATGGCGAGGCTGACCTGGTCGTTTTCCATGTAGACATTGGCCGCCGTGTTCTCATCGTTGATAACGATTGATGAGATCTTGGCAGGACTCAATGCACGGGTAATGAACAGCGTAGGATTGTTAGTATAGCTAATAATGTCGATGTTTTCATTGCGCAACTCGCGGACAATGCCATGGATACGGACACCCTTAGGGCCGACGCAAGCGCCGACTGGGTCGACACGGTCGTCGTAGGATTCGACGGCTACCTTGGCACGCTGGCCAGGTTCGCGCACAATCTTCTTCAAAGTGATGAGGCCTTCCTCGATTTCATGCACTTCGGCTTCGAGCAGACGCTGCAAGAAGATTTCCGAGGTACGAGACAGGACAACTTTTGGAGAGCCATTCTCACTCTCAACGCTCTTCACGATGGCGCGGATGGTATCACCTTTTTTATATATGTCGCTCGGAATCTGCTCGGCACGCGGCATGTAGAGTTCAATGCCTTCGTCATCAATCACGACGATTTCGCGCTTCGAGCTGTGAGCCACTTCGGCCGTAATCATGTCACCGACTTTTTCCTTATACTTCTGGAAAATGTTTTCCTTTTCGTATTCAAGGACTTTGGTCTGCAAGTTCTGGCGCAAGGCCAAAATGTCGCGGCGGCCGAAACTCGAGATTTTCAGCACTTCCGAAACATCGTCACCGACCTCAAAGTCAGGTTCGATGAGGATGGCGTCGCTCAGCTTGATTTCGCGCAGCGGGTCTTCCAGTTCATCGTCGTCGACAACCGTGCGGTTGTGATAGATTTCGAAGTCGCCCTTATCGACGTTCACGATAATGTCGATAAATTCTTCAGTATCAGTTTCATACTTCTTATTAAGCATGCCTCTGAACACATCTTCCACGATACGCATCATGGCTTCGCGGTCAAGATTTTTGAATTCCTTAAATTCGGAAAAGATTTCAACTAATTTGTAATTTTCCATTGTTATGTTTATTTGTTTGCTGTTTATCTGTTTAATTGTTCCCGCCCGTTGAGCCTGTCGAAACGGGCTTGATTTGATTATTATGTTTCCCCGCCCGTTGAGCCTGTCGAAACGGATTTATTCAATAATTAGAATATAATCGCCGGCTTGATTTCTACAGCCTTTCTTTCAAAAGTGAGGTTGCCTTCGACGGCTGGCTTTTTCTTGCTCGCCTTCTTCTTCACCGGTTCAATTTCAACCGTTTCGGCATCAAAGCGGACCAGTTTGCCCTGAACCTTACCCGTTTCCTTGTTTTTGACTTCCACATCCTGACCGACGTATTTTGTCAGCTGGCGGTCGGAACGCAAAGCGCCGCTCAAGCCCCACGACAAGACGCTCAGTTCGTAATCCTCGACATCGCGGTCCTGCTTGCTTTCGATGTAGCGGCTGATTTCCACGCAGTTGTCAATGGTAACGGAGGTGTCGGAATCGACATAAACCTCAATGACATTGCCTGGCTTCACCTTGACTTCAACCAGAAAGCGGTCGCTTCCGGCGAGGGCTTCTTCGGCTAATGCAGCAATTTGTTCTTTTGTAATCATCTCAGATTCAAGATTTAAGATTCAAAGATTTAATGATTTAAAGATTTAAGATTTAAAGATTGGGCCTGACTTGCAGGAATATCTGTAACAAACAACAAAAAAACCTGTTACTCTCAGTAGCAGGTTTTCTTCCACTTCAAGTTGTCGAGCAAGGATTCGAACCTTGACAGGCAGAACCAAAATCTGCAGTGCTGCCATTACACCACTCGACAGTATTCATCTCTGAATGCGGGTGCAAAAATACAACTTTTTCATAATACGGCAAGGTTTTTTATCAATTTTTTGAAAAAAACGATCATCTGCGCCCGGCAAGTATACACGTTCCAACATAAATCAGTTTGTAACCACGATGTTTTTATCAACCACGAATCTCACTAATTTTCACGAATAAAGAATCCGCTTCGCGCCTGCAAGGCAACATTCGCACAATTCGCCAGATTCGCGGTCTTTCCTCTGCGTCTGGCAGGAAAACCCCTACCTAAATAACCATCCTTTTTCAAACCACCAAGCAAAATGTTAGCCTTCACATCAACAACATCTTTAAGGAAGGGGAACTTCGGAAGGAGGCAACCGTCAAGGATTACTTGACAGTTCAATCCGAAAGCAAACGTAAAGTGAATCGAATCGTGTCATTCTACAATCTTGACGTCATTATTTCCGTAGGTTATCGTGTGAAATCGCAACGAGGCACGCGTTTCCGTCAATGGGCGAATGGCGTGTTGAAAGATTATCTATTAAAGGGATATTCTATTAACGACAAATTGATACAGATGGAAGACCGCATTGACCGAAGGCTGATGCAGCATGAGAAGCAGTTGCAGGATCAGCAGCAGCAAATCGATTTTTTCATCCGCACCAATCAGCCACCCATAGAGGGGGTCTTCTTCGATGGCCAGATTTTTGACGCCTACCGTTTTGTGGAGGAATTGATAAAAACGGCACGACATGGCATTGTGCTTATTGACAATTATATCGACGCATCGGTCATCGATGTCTTGGGACATCGTAAAGCAGGTGTCAAAGCAGAAATCTACACTGAGACCGTCAGTGCGGCCATCTGCCATGCCTCTACTCTCTACAACGCACAGCACCCCGACATGAAAGTTGAGGTGTGTGCCTGTGCCAGCCGTTTCCACGATAGGTTTCTGATTATCGACGATGATGTGTATCATCTTGGACCCTCCGTAAAGGACTTGGGCAAGCGGCTCTTTGCTTTCTCAAGGCTGGGCCTTGACAAAAGCATCATACTGCAGCAGCTTGGGGCAATTTGACCGCAAATTAAGCTATGGATAGTAGCGGGCACAACAAAATACCAAATCCCATCCAGATAGCGTTAAAATGGCGACCTTGGAAGACTGTATCCTAAAATTCAGGAAGCTCTCCCTTCCCGACCGCAAGGGCGGGAATCTCTGTTTGGGTCAAAAAGCATATAGATGCCTAATATTTTCCCCTGCCTTTGAAAAACCTAAGCCAAAAAACAATATTTTTGCAGTTTTGTAGTATTCAGTTTGTAGCAAACAACAACAAATTACAATAAAGCAATGACTTTTAAAAGGTTAAACAACATTACAGGCTGGCTGGCAGGTTTGATTGCCACCGTCGTGTATTTTCTCACGCTCGAACCAACGGTGAGCTGGTGGGACTGCGGCGAGTACATCTCGACTGCTTTTAAACTGCAAGTGGGTCACCCTCCTGGGGCACCTCTGTTCCAAATGTTAGGCCGCTTCTTCTCGCTCTTTGCGGGCGGCGATGTCACTAAAGTGGCCATGATGATCAACGGCATGTCGGCCATTTGCGGTGGCCTGACCATTGCATTTCTGTTCTGGACCATCACCATGCTGGCCCGAAAAATCTGGATGAAAGAAGGCGAAGATGCGCCTTGGGTGAATAAGATTGGCGTGCTGCTGGCAGGTTTCGTCGGCGCCATCGCCTACTGCTTCAGCGAATCGCAGTGGTTCAACGCCGTGGAAGGCGAAGTGTATTCCATGTCGTCGTTCTTCACCGCCGTCACTTTCTGGGCCATCCTGAAATGGGAGGAAGCCTCCGACGACTCGAAGAGCCTCCGCTGGATTATCTTCATCGCCTTCATGATTGGCTTATCCATTGGCGTTCACTTGCTTAACCTCTTGTGCATCCCCGCCATCGTTTATGTGGTTTACTTCAAGAAAGCCAAGAAAAAGATCACGTTCTGGCGTTTTATTGGCGTGGGTCTCATCTCGGTGGTGCTGCTTTGGCTGATCAACAACTTCATCGTGCCGCAGACCGTCAACCTGGCCGGCAAGATGGAACTGTTCTTTGTCAACACGCTTGGAGCACCTTTCAATCTGGGCACCATCGTTTATTTCGCCCTCATCATCGGACTCATCGTCTGGGGCCTGATTTACACCACCAAGCGTCAGAAAGTGGTTTGGAACACCGCCATCCTTTGCCTCATGTTCATCTTGATTGGCTACTCGTCGTTCTTCATGCTGGTCATCCGCGCCAACACGAACACGCCTATCAACGAAAACGAGCCGAAGGAATCGCTGTCGCTGCTGGCTTACCTCAACCGTGAGCAATACGGCAGCTGGCCGCTGCTTTACGGTGCCTATTACAACGCTCCTGTTTCCGATGCCAAAGATGCTTCTCCAATTTACGTAAAAGATGAAGCAGCAAAGAAATACGTCATCACCGACGACCGCAAGCACTCCACGCCGGATTATCCCGACGAGATGAAGACCATCTTCCCTCGCATGTGGAGCACGCAAAACGAGCGTCATGTCGACGTGTACGAGCATTACCGTCAGGACAGCCGTGGCAACGTCATCGGCGAACCAGTAAGAGTGAAAAAATACGATGGCTCAACCGAAACCGTCCTGAAGCCGACCATGGGACAGAACCTGAAGTTCTTCTTCAACTATCAGTGCAACTGGATGTATTGGAGATACTTCATGTGGAATTTCGTTGGCCGTCAGAACGACATCGAAAGCCAAGGCGAACTGACCCACGGCAACTGGTTGAGCGGCATCAGTTTCATCGACAATGCCCGCCTCGGCGACCAGAGCGACATGCCTGAAAGCTTGCAGAATCCAGGCAGAACCACCTATTTCTTCCTGCCTCTGATTCTCGGCCTCATCGGTTTGATTTGGCTGCTCAGACGCGACTTGAAGCAAAGCTGGATCATCTTCCTCGTCTTTGTCATGACAGGCATCGCCATCGTCGTCTACCTGAACCAAGTGCCTTGCCAGCCTCGTGAAAGAGACTACTCGTACGCTGGTTCTTTCTATGCCTTCTGCATCTGGATTGGCATGGGCGTGATTGCCCTCATCGACCTCATCGACCGCGCCACCAAGAGCAAGAAAATGGTGACGACCGTGGCCGTCGGCTTGGTTTGTTTCCTCGCCGTGCCATGCGTCATGGGTTCGCAAGGCTGGGAAGAACACAACCGTTCCGGCAAGACTTCGGCCTTAGACTGGGCGAAGAACTACCTTGCACAGTTGCCTCCGAATGCTGTCATTTTCACCCGTGGCGACAACGACACCTTCCCGCTTTGGTACGTCCAGGAAGTGGAAGGCTACCGCACCGATGTCCGCGTGTGCAACTACATGCTTTCGCAAGGCTACTGGTATGTCCACCAGATGGGCAGAAAGGTCTACGAATCGGAACGCATGCCGCTGACATTAAGCCCTAAGGAATATGAAAACGGCGTCAACGAAAGCATGCCTATCATTGAGGAAGATTACTTCAACGGCAAGCGTGTCGAATTGCAGCAAGTCATCGATTTCATACGGAATCCGAAGGCCGTGAAGCATTATCAGGGCGGCGGTTCGACCCACTATGTGCCTTGCCGCAAACTGAAACTGACCGTCGACAAGGAAGCCTGCATCCGCAATGGCATCGTCCCAGAAGACATGCAGGACAAGATTGTTGACGAAATCAGTTGGGACTTGAAATGTGGCAGTTACATCTACAAGAACGCCATCATGCTGCTCGACTTCATCGCCACCAACAACTGGGAACGCCCGATTTACTTCACCAGCTTCAGCGACATGAGCAAGGTGCTTGGCATCGACAAGTATTTGCACATGGAAGGTCTCTCCTACCGCTTCATTCCTGTTGCAGCCGAAGACTACCACAAGGGCTACGGCGGCGTTTACCGCGACGGTTCCTACGACCTTTTGATCAACAAGGCAAGATGGGGCAGCCTGAACCAGGATGGCGTAGTGCCTGACCGCGAGAGCGTCCGCAACGCCACCTTCGCCCGTCAGAGCTACATCCGTCTGGCTCAGAGCTTAGTCAATCATGCGGAATATGATTCAGCCGTCGTCGTAATGGACAAATACCAGGAATTCTTCCCGAACGAGAAATTCCCATTCGATGTCATGCTGTATCAGTTCCCTGAAATGTACTACGTTTGCGGTGCCGAAGAAAAGGGTGATGCTTTCATGGAAAAGATGGTTAAGAATTATTCCGATAAACTTGTGTTCTACGGGAAGATGAAGCCTAAATTCAAGGAATACTACGATGATGAAATCGGTGAAGGCCTCGAGGTGCTGAAACAACTTTCGGAAAGTGCCGAGCGTTTCGACCGCACCGAGATGACAGACCTCATCACAACAAAGATCAACGAGTGCATTCAGCATTACTACAACTATTAAGGCTTTGAGCCGACACTGAAAAAACGCCATCACGATTTGTGGTGGCGTTTTTTTTGATTATTGCAGACCATTCAAGAATTTTTACTACTTTTGGAGGTTTAAAACTAAGTTCTACCATGAGAATCAAATTCATTGGTGCAGCGCAGGAAGTCACCGGCAGCAAGCACCTGATAATCACCGACCACGGAAAGAAAATACTGCTCGACTGCGGCATGTTCCAAGGCAAAGGCCTTGAGACCGACGCTTCGAACCGCAACACGATGGTCGAACCTAAGGAAATAGATTACATCATCCTCACCCATGCTCATATTGACCACTGCGGCCTGATACCCTATTATTACAAGCAAGGTTTCCGCGGACAAGTGGTCTGCACCGACGCCACCCGCGACCTCTGCAACATCATGTTGCCCGACAGCGGTTTCATTCAGGAAAACGATATGATATGGTTCAACAAGAAGCGCCGCAAAGAAGGCCTTCCTGCCCTTGACCCTATCTACACCGAGAAAGACGCCCGTGCCTGCATGGAGCTGTTCCTCAGCACATCCTACAACCGTTGGGTGTTCCTCGACAATAACATCAAGGTGAAGTTCAACAACACAGGCCACCTGCTGGGCAGCGGCTGCGCCATCATCGAAATCGACGAAGGCGGTGACATGACGCGCATCGGCTACACGGGCGACATCGGCCGCGAATACAACTACCTGCTGCGTTCGCCCGAGGCATTCCCGCATTGCGACTACATCATCACCGAAGCCACCTACGGCAACCGTCTTCACGCCGACCGCACCAACGCTGAAGAACAACTGCTTAAAATCATCTACGACACCTGCATCGAAAAGCGCGGCAAACTCATCATTCCGTCATTTGCCGTCAGCCGCACACAGGAAATCGTGTATTTGCTGAACAATTTCTACAACGAAGGCAAACTGCCGGAAAAGATTCCAGTATTTGTCGACAGCCCGCTGGCCGTCAATGCTACCGAAATCTTCCGCATGCACTTGGATTTGTTCAACGAGAACGTCCGTGATGTCATCGAATACGACCCCGACCCGTTCGGCTTCAACAGCCTGACTTTCGTCAGGGATGTCAACCAATCGAAGGCACTCAACGCCCGCAAGGAACCTTGCATCATCATTTCCGCATCGGGCATGATGGAAGCAGGCCGCGTGAAGCATCATATTGCCAACAGCATCGCCCGTCCGAACAACTCCATTCTGGCCATCGGCTATTGCGCTCCAACAACTTTGGGTGCCAAACTGTTGGCAGAACCAAAACCTGATGTGGTTTCGATTTTCGGCAACGAATACAGCGTTTTAGCCGATATCTTCTCCATCGATGCTTTCAGCGGCCACGGCGACTATTCCGAAATGATCAACTACCTGAAATGCCAAGACCCGAAGAAAGTCAAGAAGGTGTTCCTCGTCCACGGCGAGCCTGACGCCCTGAAATTCTACAAACGCCAGTTGCGCAAGGAAGGCTTTGAAAACATCGTCATTCCAGAGCCAGGCGAGACTTTTGAACTGAAATAAACATACAAAACACAAGATAATGGCACAAAAACCATCCATACCAAAGGGCACCCGCGACTTCCTGCCTGAAGTCATGGTGCGCCGCAATTATATTTTCGACACCATCAAAGGCGTGTTCAAACGTTTTGGCTTTCAGCCGATTGAAACGCCATCGATGGAAAACCTCAGCACGCTGCTCGGCAAATACGGAGATGAAGGCGACAAGCTTTTGTTCCGCGTGCTGAACTCTGGTGATTTCATGTCGGGCGTCGAGCAAAACGGCGAACCGCTTGAATCGCTGAAACTGGCCGGCAAAATCTCGGAAAAAGGTCTGCGCTACGACCTCACCGTGCCTTTCGCCCGCTTCGTGACCATGTACCGCGACCAAATCGCATTTCCTTTCAAGCGCTATCAGATTCAGCCCGTTTGGCGTGCCGACCGTCCGCAGAAAGGCCGTTACCGCGAGTTCTGCCAATGCGACGTCGACATCATTGGCAGCAACTCCATCCTCAACGAAGCCGAACTGGTGCAGATTGTCAACGAGGTTTTCACAAATCTGAAAATCAATGTTATACTTAAAATAAACAACCGCAAGATTTTGGCCGGCATCGCCGAATACATCGGAAAATCGGATGCTCTGGTCGACATTACGGTCGCCATCGACAAGTTAGACAAAATCGGCATTGATGCCGTCAACGCCGAACTTGCCGAAAAGGGTCTGGAACCAGAAGCCATCGAAAAGCTTCAGCCTATCCTCTTCATGAAAGGCGACGTGCGCGAGAAAATCGCTCAGCTGAAGCCGCTGCTCGACAACGAAGTCGGTCAGAAAGGCATTGAAGAACTGGAAAACCTTTTCGATTACATTGACAACATGGAACTCGACATCGACACCGAGCTTGACCTCACTTTGGCCCGCGGCCTGAATTACTACACAGGCGCCATCTTCGAGGTGAAAGCCAAGGACTTCCCGATGGGCAGCATCTCAGGCGGTGGCCGCTACGACAACCTGACCGGCATTTTCGGTCTGCCGAACGTGTCGGGCGTGGGCATCAGCTTCGGCGCCGACCGCATCTACGATGTGCTCGAAGGCCTCAACCTCTTCCCCGAGACTATGTCGGAAAGCACCAAGGCCATTTTCCTGAATTTCGGTCCGACCGAAGAGAAATACTGTCTGAAATACTTGAATCAAGTGCGCAAGCACGGCATCAACGCAGAGATTTATCCCGATGCCGCCAAGATTCAAAAACAGATGAAATATGCTGACCAACGCAACATCCCGATTGTCATCATTGCCGGTGAGCAAGAAGTCGCCGAACAGAAATTCACCGTGAAGTGGATGAAAGAAGGTCGTCAGGAAAGCGTGGAAGCAAACAAATTAGTTGAAACAATCATCAAATAACAAATAATGAATAAAACACATTACATCAGTTCAGAAGAACTTACATTTAAACAAGTCGACGAAATCCTCCATAACGGATATAAACTCGCCCTCTCGGAAGATGCCATCAACCGCATTCAGAAATGCCGTGATTATTTGGACAAGAAAATGGAAAACCAGGACAAGCCAATCTATGGCGTGACCACTGGTTTCGGTTCACTTTGCGACCACAGCATTTCAAAGGAAGACCTCAGCACACTGCAAAAGAACCTCGTCATGTCGCACGCTTGCGGCACCGGCGAAATGGTTCCTGAAGAAATCATCCGCCTCATGCTTCTGCTCAAGGTGCAGAGCCTTTCATACGGCAATTCCGGCGTGCAAGTCATTACTGTACAGCGCCTTATTGACTTCTTCAACAACGACGTGCTGCCAGTGGTCTACAACCAAGGATCACTCGGCGCTTCAGGCGACTTGGCTCCCTTGGCCAACCTCATGCTGCCTTTGCTCGGTCTGGGCGAAGTCCACTACAGAGGCGAAATCGTCCCTGCACAGCTGATTCTTGCCAAATTCGGTTGGGAACCTATCACGCTGCAGTCGAAAGAAGGTCTCGCCCTGCTGAACGGCACACAATTCATGAGCAGCTACGGCACATACGTCCTGTTGAAAGCCTTCCGCCTCAGTTACTTAGCCGACCTCATCGGTTGCGTTTCATTGGAAGCCTTCGACGGCAGAATTGAGCCTTTCTACGACCAGGTGCATCAAATCCGCCACCACAACGGACAGATTGTCACGGCAAAGCGCGTCCGCGAATTCACCAAAGGCAGCCAGCTCATCTCAAGAGAGAAGAAACACGTTCAGGATCCTTATTCGTTCCGTTGCATGCCTCAGGTTCACGGTGCATCGAAAGACGCCATCGATTATGTGGCTTCCGTCTTCAGCGAAGAGATCAACGCTGTCACCGACAACCCTACCATCTTCCCTGACGAAGACCTCGTCATCTCAGCCGGCAACTTCCATGGTCAGCCTCTTGCCATCACCTTGGATTTCTTGGCCATCGCCATGAGCGAACTCGGCAACATCAGCGAACGCCGTGTTTACCAACTGATTAGCGGCAAGCGCGAACTGCCTTCATTCCTCGTTGCAGAACCAGGTCTGAACTCAGGCTTCATGATTCCACAATATGCAGCCGCTTCCATCGTCAGCCAGAACAAGCAACTCTGCTGCCCGGCTTCAGTCGACAGCATCGAGTCGTCACAAGGCCAGGAAGACCATGTGAGCATGGGCGCCAATGCCGCCACCAAGGCTTTGCGCGTTGCCGAAAACCTCGAGCGCATCCTTGCCATCGAGCTCTTCAACGCTGCACAGGCACTGGAATTCAGAAGACCTCTGAAATCGTCAGAAACCATCGAAAAGTTCGTCGCCGAATACCGCAAGAATGTGGAATTCGTGAGAATCGACAAGGTGATGTATACCGAAATCGCCAAATCGGTGAAATTCGTGAAGGAATACGCCCTGAATTTCGACGAATTGATGAACAAATAAAATTTTTAGCGGGGTTTGTGAAATGGAAACATACGACAACAATCAAATTGGCAACCAACAGCCCGTAAAACGGCCCGGCGGCATGACATTTTTCCTTATTCTGTCGCTAATCAACGCCTGTTTTCAGATATTCAGCGCCATCATAGGCTACCTAGGTGCGCCGATGATGAAGGAAATGATAGAGACAGGACAATTTGAGGAAGTCATGGCACCTTTCTTATCCAACATGAACGGGGAAGCGATGGATGCTTTTATGGAGAGCCTCAACATCACGGCTAGCATCAATCCGACCTATTACCTTCTCCTCTTCATCCTTTACGTTGGTTCGCTTGTTGGCGTATTGAAGATGTTCAAACTCGACAAGATCGGATTTCACATCTATTCCATTTCACAAATCTGCATTTTAATCAACGCATCGGTATTTGTATATCCTTTGCAAACCGTTTCCGCATTTACTTCCGACTTATTGTCAGCCATCTTATTCATCTTACTTTATTATTTGTTTTTCAAACGATTAGAGCAAATCAACAATGGCAACCAAGAAGGAAATATCTGACGGCCGCATTTTCAACTTAAAGCCGGAACTCACCTTAGCCATGAAACTGGCAGCGAGTTTCGCTATCACCTATTACGGTCTGCTTTTCATCTACGAGACCATCACCCTGTGCCTCTACCATTATTCCCTCGATTCCTATTACCTCGGCGGCGAAAAGGATTTAGGCAGCATGTCGTCAGACCTCATCATCCTGATTGGTGAATTCGTATTTTGCGGATTGCTGGTTTTCAGTTTGATACAGATTTTCCGCAAAAAGCGCATCGGCAAAGCCTTTTTTGCCAGTGCCACCATTTTGCTCATCATTTTCCAACTCATCATTTCCGGTCCTTTCCCATGGTACAAATATGCCTTGGAGATCTTCCTGCTTCTGCTCATCACGCCAATCCGTATCAAGAAGAAAATCAAGGTAAAGAAAGGGAAAGTCGTGGTCGAAGAAGTGAAAGAAAAAGAAACGGAAGAAACAGAAAAAGACCCTCAATGATTGTTTTTCTTTAAAAAAAGACTTTTGAAAGTTCTTTTTTATCAGAAAATAAATCCTATAAAGTCTTTTTTTTGCAAAATTTAGACTTTACAAAGTCTTTTTTCGTACTTTTGCGGCATAAAATAATTGCTGCATTATGGAAGAATACACCATTGAAAGTTTATACAGAGTCTTCAACAGAAAGGTTGATGCCATTTCAACTGATTTACATCGGTATCTTTACGACAAGATCAATTGGAAGAACAGACTCATTTGCATCAAAGGAAGCAGAGGCGTTGGCAAGACAACAATGCTTTTGCAACACATCAAGGAAGATTTTCCCGACAGAAGCAAGGCTTTGTACGTCTCATTAGACAACCTTTGGTTCGCGACTCATTCGCTGTCAGAACTTATCGAATACCATTACACCCACAATGGAACCCACGTTTTTTTGGATGAAGTCCACCGGTATCCACACTGGCAAACCGTTTTGAAAAACCTTACCGACGATTATCCCGATTTGCACATCACCTACACAGGATCGTCGATGCTTGAACTTGATGCCAACGAAGGCGACCTTTCGCGCAGGCAAATCGTCTACAAGTTGCACGGATTATCATTTCGGGAATTTTTGGCCTTTGAACATGCCTACACGATGGACAATCCTGTTTCCTTGGAAGATTTGCTGCACAACCATGTGAAAATCGCATCACAAATTACAAGCAAAATAAAGATACTTCCCTACTTTGAGCAATATCTTCAAAACGGCTATTACCCATTCTATAAGGAAGAAGGAGACGGCTATTTTTCACGGTTGCAGGAAGTTACGCGGCAAATCATCGAATCGGATTTACCTGCTGTTGAAGATGTTACTTTTTCCACCATACAGAAGACGCGGAAAATGCTGATGATTCTCGCCGAAAAGGTTCCGCACACACCAAAAATGGCAGAACTCTACCAAGAGTTGGAAACAAATAGGGAAAACGGTTTAAAAATGCTTTACGCCTTGGAAAGAGGTGGATTGCTTTCCTTATTGACACACGAAATCAGAAATTACAGGAGTTTGTCAAGACCCGACAAAATATACTTAGACAATCCTAATCTCATGTACGCCCTAAGTGCCAACACTGAAATCGGAACCGTTCGGGAAACATTTTTCAACAACCAGTTGTCAGCATACAACGAAGTGCTGCTTCCTCATCAAGGAGATTTTCTCGTCGACAGGAAGTATTTGTTTGAAGTCGGAGGAAAAAACAAAACCTTCGAACAAATCAAAGACATAGAAAACAGTTATTTAGCCATAGCTGCAACCGAGGTTGGCCACAACAACAAAATCCCGTTATGGATGTTCGGACTGCTGTATTGAATCCATAAGCATCTGCAAGGAATCAACGACAGGCAACTCCTCGTGATAAGGTTCCAACGGCCCGTCATTTTCAAGAGCATCTTTCCAATACTTAACCACCTTGTCAAACAGTTCCCTATTTGAACTTTGAATCGGGTCGGCGGGTGGCGAATCCATTTTCAATGGGTCAATCGGGGTGCCGTTCTTAAAGACACGGAAATCCAAGTGCGGGCCTGTTGACGCGCCCGTACTTCCCACATAACCAATCAATTGACCTTGCTTCACACGGCAGCCTTGGGTAATGCCTTTGGCATAACCCTTCAAGTGCATGTAACTTGTGGTGTAGGTGTCGTTATGCTTGATTTTCAAATAATTGCCAGCGCCACCTTTCTGATAGGCCTTGGTAACAACCACACCATCACCAATGCTGTAGACTGGCGTGCCTGCCGGAGCGGCATAATCGACGCCATGATGCGGACGATAGTATTTATAGACAGGATGGAGACGGCTGTTGCTGAAAGTGGAACTGATGCGGCTGTAGCTCAACGGAGCCTTCAAGAATGCCTTGCGGAGATTTTCGCCCTTGTCGTTGAAATATTCCGTCTTGTCGTTCTGCTCAAAGGCAACCGCGCAGATGGTGTCGCCAACATGAACGAAATTGCAGAAATAGACCTCACCCAGACCGATGGATTTGTCTTCTACATACTTACGTTCGTAAATGGCATCGAAAGCATCGCCTTCCTGAATACCGAAAAAGTCAATAGTCCAGGCGTAAATGTCGGAAAGCTTCACAGCCAATGCAGGGTCGCCGCCATTTTGGACGACCGCATTCCACAAAGATGAGGTAATCGTTCCCGAAGTGCGCTCGATTTTCACATCAATATCCTTTTCGATGCGCCATGCCGTCAGCGAATCGGTCAGGCTGAAAACTGCGGTATTACGGTAATCGATTTCATAAATCCAAAACAATGGCGTTTGCAAGGTGTCGTTCGTCATTAAAAAGGTATATTTGTTGCCAGCACGCATCTTGCTGACATCGAACACATCGCGTTCCTCACGGGCGATATGCTCAACAACTTGAGAATCAACTCCTTTCGAACAAAGCAAAGTGGAGAGGAACTGTCCCGACTCAACCGTGCCTTCCTCAACATACATCGAGTCGATGCAGATGCCATACAAATACTGAGGTTCGGCAACGACTTCCTCTTCCGGTTCTACATACACCTCTTCGCCACGATGCTCACAGGCTCGGCAGCAAAGAATAATGACAGCAACAATCAGGATTATCGGCAAAACCAAGAAGAGAAACACCCTCCCCCACAATATTTTCTTATGACTCATGACACCTTATTTAATTAATTGATAATAGAGACGCAGAATTCCGCGTCTCTATTATACGAATACATCGCGTTTATATTGTCAAAACAACGAATTATTTTTGAAGTGATAATTAGAGATTCCCTTTCGCAAGCTCAAGGGAATGGAACGCTTGGCTAAACTTAACAAACGGCGGCGGTTGAAATTCACATTTAAGTGAAAATCAGTCGCCGCCGCCCTTCAGATAACTATCATGCGTTCCATTCCCGCTTTGCGGGAATCTCGCATTTTATATCCTTATTTTCCAGTTGCCTGTGCATAACCAGCACGGACAGCCTGAATGTTCACATCGACGACTTCCTGACCTTTCTTGCCGAAGATATGGGCAATGGCTTCTTCAACCTTGCTCAGTTCGATGCCGAGGTAAGGAACGGTAGCGCCCAAAAGCACCATGTTTGAACGGGCCTTAATCTGCTTGGCGATTTCGTTGGCATTGAAGGAAACCACATGAGGGAACTTCTTCAGTTCGGCTTCAATCTTCTCCATTTCAGGATAATTCTTGATGTTGACGAACGGGTCAGAGTTGGTGATGATCCAACCTTCCTTATTCAGCCAAGGCAGATAACGGAGTGATTCCATCGGTTCGCTCGACAGGATGATGTCGGCCTGACCTTCAGGAATGACATCGGCGAAAATCTCATTGTCGGAGAGTCTCAGATGAGAGAACACCGAACCGCCACGCTGTGACATGCCGTGAATTTCTGACTGTTTCAGGTTCATGCCCATATTCAATGCTGCATCGGAAATAATCTTTGCGACAGAAACGATACCATCGCCACCAACGCCACACAATATAATGTCTTTTTTCATTTCATTCAAAATTTAAAGGTTCAACACTTATTTCTTCAGATGCTTTTTGAGTTCCACCAAGCAAGTGCGGTGAGGAATGATGACCGAAACGCCATTGTAGTTGACTTCTTCTTCGATGATCTTCACGTTCTCTTCATGGAATTTTGGCAGCGGATTGATGTCGCGGAT